>JAKVCP010000040.1:20595-29394 GCA_022448925.1 Paracoccaceae bacterium | reverse complement strand
CGCAGTGATCGACGGTGCCGGGCGTGTGCTGGATCAACTCGCGCTTGGGACAACAGGCTTTGTCGATGTGCCGATACCGACTCCTTTGCCGCCAACGCTTTACAGTCGGACCGGCGATTTGCCCATCTTGATCCTGCTCATCGCTTTGGCAGGTGGCGCAATCCGGGGTGCGTGTGGCAAATCTCGTTGACCAAAAACGCAGTTCAGCGTACTCACTCTTTACTGTTTTTTCCCGTCACAACGGCTTCCTGGCGTGACGGCAGACCTTAATGGAGCGCTTCATGTCTCGTCAGCACTACACCTTTACCTCAGAGTCCGTCTCTGAGGGCCACCCCGATAAAGTCTGCGATAGAATTTCTGACGCCGTTCTAGACGCTTTTCTGGCAGAGGATCCACTGGCGCGTGTCGCATGCGAGACCTTTGCCACAACGAACCGCGTCGTGATAGGTGGTGAAGTCGGACTGACGGATCAGGCCAAACTGTCTGAGTACATGGATCGGATCGATGAAATCGCGCGCGCCTGCATCAAGGACATCGGATACGAACAGGACAAATTTCACCACGCGACTTGCAAAGTAACAAACCTGTTGCACGAACAATCCGCCCATATTGCGCAGGGCGTGACCGGACAAAAGGGCGACGAAGGCGCCGGCGACCAGGGCATCATGTTTGGGTATGCAACAAACGAAACACCGGCATTTATGCCAGCACCGATCCAGTACAGCCACGCGATCCTGCGCCAATTGGCCGAAGTCCGCAAGAACGGGGCCGAGCCTGTCTTGGGACCGGATGCCAAATCCCAGCTATCAGTCGTTTACCGCGATGGCAAACCTGTCGGTGTCAGCTCGATTGTCCTGTCAACTCAGCATCTTGACGAAAACATGAGCAGCGCTGATGTTCGCTCGGTTGTTGAGCCTTATATTCGTGAGGTCCTTCCGGACGGATGGGTGACCGAGGCTACCGCCTGGCACGTCAATCCGACAGGGAAGTTTGTGATCGGCGGCCCAGACGGGGACGCAGGCTTGACTGGCCGCAAGATCATCGTCGACACGTATGGCGGCGCGGCGCCACACGGAGGTGGGGCGTTCTCGGGCAAAGATCCGACCAAGGTTGACCGATCTGCGGCCTACGCCGCGCGTTATCTGGCAAAGAATGTGGTCGCGGCAGGGTTGGCGGAGCGTTGCACGGTCCAACTCAGCTATGCCATCGGCGTTGCACGGCCGCTGTCAATCTATGTCGACACGCATGGCACTGGGGATGTGGATGCCGACCTTATCGAGGCCGCGATTCCAAAGGTCATGGACCTGACGCCACGCGGCATCCGCACAGCCCTTGATTTGAACCGACCGATCTACCAACGTACCGCTGCCTATGGTCATTTCGGTCGTGACCCCGAAGCCGATGGCGGCTTCAGCTGGGAAAAAACCGACCTGGTCGAGGCACTGCAGGCCGCAGTTTGAGGTGGCGCGACCTGCGTTCTCTTGATCGGGCCTAGGTTTCGCGCATACCCTGCGGAACCTACAATCACTGGGGAGTCATCCAGATGTTGCGAGTTCTTATTGCCTTCGTGTTCGCGTGGCCAAGTGTTACGCTTGCTGGGTTCGTTCCAGTTGAACCGCTGGGTGTCGAGGATGCGTTGCCAGAAAAATTTGCGCTGGACGGGACCACACTGATCTACGACACCGACCAGGCCAAAGATCAAGCACAGCGCGAAATCGAAGGGCAGGACGTGGACGCTTTCTTGGCTGTGCTTTCAACGCACAGCGCGGTCAAGACACTGCAACTCAACAGTATTGGCGGAGAGGTCTGGGCCGGGAACGAAATCGCTAGGATCGTGATCGATTTTGAATTGGACACCGTTGTGGCAGGTGAATGCAGCAGTTCTTGTGTGCCGATTTTCCTGGCCGGCAATGTCAGACAGATGACGCGCGGGTCAAAAATAGGATTCCATCAGTCCAATTGGTCAGCCGACGGATTGAAGAAATACTATGACAAATGGCGAGACGACGAAAACTGGGAAACGGCGTTCGACTTTGCCTCATGGCTCTTCAAGGATACCCAATCAGAGGTGTTCAAAGAACTCACCTATATGATATCGCGCGGCGTAGATGCCGAATTTGCAATCCAGACCAAGCAGATGCGATCCAGCATGTGGTTCCCCAGCCGACGCATTCTGCAACAGGCCGGCGTGCTGCGGTCAGACACGCGCTGACCCGTTGCGCCCCGCTGTCAGAGCAGATAGAGCCCGGGGCCATGACCAACGATGACAGACATCCATCCGGGGCGCCCTGGCGTAACTTTTATGGCCGTTTCAAGGGCAAGGGCCTGCGAAAGTCGCAAGAAGCTTATCTTGAAGAGGATCTGGCTGGGCTGTCGCCGGGGCCAGTGAGCTGGGAGGACAACCCAAGTCGAGTGCCGTTGGATTTAGAGGCTGTGTTTTCGGGCAAGCCACTCTGGCTGGAAATCGGCTTTGGAGGAGGCGAACATTTGGTGCATCAAGCCGCCTTGCACCCAGAGGTGGGGCTTATCGGGTGTGAACCTTACATCAACGGCGTTGCGATGCTTTTGGGACAAGTCCGCGAGGCGGGGGTCACAAACCTTCGGGTACATCCCGGTGACGTTCGCGACCTGTTCGACGTCTTGCCCGACGGTTGTGTTGAAAAGGCGTTTTTAAACTATCCTGACCCCTGGCCCAAAAAGCGGCACCATCGTCGGCGCTTTGTGACGCAGGACCATCTGCAGCCGCTACACAGGGTCATGGCCAAAGGGGCGGAATTTCGCGTCGCCACCGATATTCCGGACTATGTCCGACAGACCATGATGGAAGTGCCAAGGGCCGGCTTTGAATGGTTGGCAGAGGGACCCGCCGACTGGCGCACGCCCTGGCGGGACTGGCTGTCAACACGATATGAGCAAAAGGCGCTGCGTGAAGGGCGGATACCCCATTACATGACATTCAAACGACGGTAGACTTCGGCTCATTTTGAGTATTTCTGGAAAGATGAAGGGCCGAAGATGGACCCGGCGCGGGCAGCTTGTTATGAAAGGGACCACCGAAAGGATCCTGTCTTGGCAGCACACGGAGCGCCCCATCCAATAATCGCGGAAAGAACCGGTCCTTTGATCGGAACCGCGCGCGTACCGGGCGACGCGTTGGTGTGTCAACAGGCTTTGGTCCTTGGTGCGATGACTGTCGGAGAGACACGTATCATCGGGGCGCATGAGACGCCATGCATTCTGGCCTTGGTGCAGGCCTTGAAGAGCCTTGGCGCCGAAATCACGACACAAGGCAGCGCCGTCTGGAGTGTTCATGGCGTGGGTGTCGGGGGATTTGGTGAGCCTGATCAGGTGATCAATTGCGGATCTTCATGGGCGGGTATGTCGATGATCATTGGCGCCTTGGCGACGACGCCTGTCACCGCTGTATTCACGGGAAACGAGAGCTTGCTTGGATATCCCATGTCACAGATCACCGATGCCTTGACACAGTTTGGAGCCCGCCTTCATGGACGGAAACACGGGCAGCTGCCGTTGACAGTGCAGGGTGCCGTATTTCCTGTTCCCGTGCAGTACGAGGCGGCTCGTCTCTCATCTCAGCTGAAAATGGCGATCCTCATGGCTGCTCTGAACGCCCCTGGTGAAACGGCCGTGATCGAAACGGAGCCTGCACAGGATCACTCAGAGCGGATGCTGGCGCGCTTTGGCGCAGGTGTCTCAGTTGATGCGACCCCTGAAAGGCGCGTGATCACTTTGGGTGGGCAGCGTGAACTCAGGCCCCAAACCGTTAAGGTCCCATGCGATGTTTCATGGGCGGTGTTCCCGGTGTGTGCCGCCTTAATCACCGCGGGCTCGGATGTTTTGGTGCCAGATGTTGCGGTCGATTCAGACCATGAGCGCGTTTTCCGACTTCTGCGAGAAATGGGGGCAGATCTGACCTATGAAAATTTCCGGCAAGACGGGGATGGCCGGATTGCCGATTTGCGCGCGCGCTTCTCTCCAAATATGACGGGGCTGAAGGTGCCGCCCGAGGTTGGAGCTGACCTTTTGACGACATATCCCATCGTGGCTGTGGTCGCCGCATTCGCAGAAGGCCAGACCCGCCTGCCTCGGCTCTTGGAACCGCGTGGCAAGCGCTGCACAGAGGCGCTCTGTGACGGCTTGCGCGCTGCGGGCATCAGGATCGATGAAAGCGGTGACTGGCTAGTGGTACATGGACGTGGTCCCGGTGAGGTGCCCGGTGGCGGCAGTGTAGTTGGCCCCGCAGATTATCGTGTTGCGCTGTCATGTCTGGTGATGGGCCTTGGGGCGCAGCAACCAGTTCATGTCGCAGAGGGCGCTTTGACCTCGACCGGTTTTGACAGGTTCACTCAGATGATGGCGCCACTTGGTGCCACTATCAGACAGGCCCCGGCATGAGAGGGCTTGCCTGGCTGAGCGGCGGTGTGTCACTGGCCTTGTATGCAGCTCTGCTGTGGCTGATGGTGGGGCACGTCATGCCTGCGGCCAATGGTCATGTGATGCCGGATTTTCACGCGTTTGGATACGCACCCGACGTCCTGTCGCGTTTCTTGACAGCCCTGCAGCCACATGCACGGGCTGTGATCCTTGGGCCGATCGCCATGTTGGACACGGTGTTTCCAATCTGCCTTGCCGTGTTTTTGTGCACTCTTTCATGGCAGCTGAGCGCTTTTGTCCACATTGGTTTGCGCATGTTGATGCTGATTGCGCCGATTGGATTTGCTGTCATGGACCTCTGTGAAAATGTCCTTGTTCGGGACCTGATTATGGCCGCCGGCCCCATGGATGTGAGCACCGCACTTTTGGCGTCGCAAGTCACCGCTACCAAATTCCTGTTGCTGTTTGCCAGTCTGGTGGTGTTGATCGTCACATGGACGAGGCGCTCAAGGCGCATGCAGAAAGGACAGCCGGAATGACTTTGACATATGCGCCCTTCACCATTGCCGTTGATGGACCCGCAGCAGCAGGAAAGGGCACAATTTCCAAAGCGTTGGCGCGCCACTTCATGGTCGCACATCTTGACACGGGGCTGTTGTATCGTGCCGTTGGGCGCAAAACGCTTGATGGGGTTGGGGCGATTGAAGCGGCGCAAGCGCTGACAGCTGATGATTTGCACACAGATGATCTGCGCACACCCGAAGTGGCGCAGGCGGCGTCTCGCGTGGCGGTGATTGCCGAGGTCCGATCTGCCCTGTTTGACTTTCAGCGCGCCTTTGCCCGACGCGCCGGAGGCGCGGTTCTGGACGGGCGCGACATCGGCACCGTTATTTGCCCGGAGGCCGAGGTAAAGCTATACGTCACGGCCTCGGCCCAAGTGCGGGCCATGCGACGCCTGCAGGAATTGACCGACGCAGGGCATGCCACAGATTTCGCCCGGGTCCTCGCAGATGTGGAAGCCCGCGACGCGCGGGACATGGGCCGGGCTGACAGCCCGCTTCGTCCTGCCGAAGATGCGGTGACGATCGATACCAGCGATCTGACCATAGCGCAGGCAGTTGACGCAGCTGTGGCCCAAGTCAACCAGCGGCGAACGTAAAGATCCTACTCCGGCTTTTGTGTTTGCCCTCTGGACGAACCAAGGCCCGGCGTCAGATACGCCCTGTGTGATTTGACAGCGATGTGGATCTGGGCAAAGCACTCAAATCGGTAAATTACAATTCGGTGCTGGGTGTATCCAACCTTACACGGGGGTCATCTTTGGCCGCAACAACCGCCGTGCTCTTGTCGTCAAATCCCAAACTGTCCCACACAGCAACCAAGTTCAAGCTGACGAAGGGTCAGTTCACCACATAGTGTCGGAAGCGATCACATGGTTCTTCTGATCACGGTCTTGAAGAGTTTGCCAATCCCTCTTGCTATAATTCTGCCAGCGGTGATCGCAGCGGCTTGGATCAAAGCTCTGCTGCATGGGGTTGCGGTCAGGAGCAGAACTGCTGCAATGGCTGGTCTGAACCCGGCCCTAGGACGGCTCTTCTGTGGGGCCAGACAGATCTGGCAGGTAAAGAAAGGACAAGGCGTTGTCTTTGGGCCCAAGGCCTGCGTTGAGACACATTTTGGTCAAGCGCCGCAGTCTTGTTTTGATGGTTCGACGGCGCGATTTAACATGGGATTGTGCTTGAGGCCTTGAACAACAGCCCTTCGTTACTGGGTTTGACAGGGTTCTGGTGCGTTTTGAACGGTGTGCAACCCGTCCCACGATCCCAAACGCCCAAACAGACATGTCGCACTGCAGCCGTGGGGCGCGTATGGTGTCGACACGACACTGCCGATGCCAGCCATCTTCCGTTGCCATGTCTGCCGGTGGTTTGAACCGCAGACAGTGCTGCTTTGGGCCTGTCAGCCGCTGGCGACGCATGCTGTTTGGCCTTTTGCTTGCCATCAGGCAGTTTTTGCCCTAAAAGCCGCCCTGTCACGACAAGGGCGATCAACGTTCGCGTGGCATCTCGGGCAGGGTCGGGGAAACCTCCGGCCCTTTGTGTTTGTTTGACGCCCGGGACCGCCAAGCGATGCGCGCCCTGAACCGACCAACCCCAAGACCGGCGGATACAACCGCTCGGCCAGTTAAAGCGTCAAGTAAAGGAAACCAGAGACCTCATGGCTCAAAGCGCATCGATGGAGGAATTCGAAGCCCTCCTGCAAGAAAGCTTCGAAATGGACACCCCGGACGAAGGTTCGGTTGTCAAAGGCAAGGTTATCGCAATCGAAGCGGGCCAGGCCATCATCGACGTTGGTTACAAGATGGAAGGCCGCGTCGAACTTAAAGAATTCGCAGAACCCGGCGAAGCCCCGAAAGTAGACGTTGGCGACGAAGTCGAAGTCTTTCTGCGCGCGGCTGAAAACGCCCGTGGCGAAGCCGTCATCTCTCGCGAGATGGCCCGCCGCGAAGAAGCATGGGATCGCCTGGAAAAAGCATACGCTGACGATGCGCGCGTCGAAGGCGCGATCTTTGGCCGCGTCAAAGGCGGCTTTACCGTCGATCTGGGTGGTGCTGTTGCCTTCTTGCCCGGCAGCCAGGTTGACGTCCGCCCTGTGCGCGACGCAGGCCCGCTTATGGGTCTGAAGCAGCCCTTCCAGATCCTGAAGATGGATCGCCGTCGTGGCAACATCGTCGTCTCGCGCCGCGCCATCCTTGAGGAATCGCGCGCCGAGCAACGTGCCGAGGTCATCGGAAACCTGGCCGAGGGTCAGGCCGTCGACGGTGTGGTCAAGAACATCACGGAATACGGTGCCTTCGTCGATCTTGGCGGCGTAGACGGCCTGTTGCACGTCACCGACATGGCATGGCGCCGTGTAAACCACCCCTCCGAGATCCTGTCGATCGGCGAAACCGTCAAGGTTCAGGTCATCAAGATCAACAAGGAAACCCACCGTATCAGCCTGGGCATGAAACAGCTTCAGGAAGATCCTTGGGATATGGTCGCCGGCAAGTACCCGCTGGAATCGGTCCACACCGGTCGTGTCACGAACATCACCGATTACGGCGCATTTGTTGAGCTGGAACCGGGCGTCGAAGGACTGGTGCACGTCAGCGAAATGTCCTGGACCAAGAAGAACGTCCATCCAGGCAAGATCGTATCGACCAGCCAGGAAGTCGAGGTCATGGTTCTGGAAATCGACGGCACCAAGCGTCGCGTATCGCTGGGCCTGAAGCAGACCATGCGCAACCCGTGGGAAGTCTTTGCCGAGACCCACCCAGAGGGCACGCAGGTCGAAGGCGAAGTCAAGAACATCACCGAGTTCGGTCTGTTCATTGGTCTCGAGGGCGAAATCGACGGCATGGTTCACCTGTCCGACCTGTCATGGGACGAACGCGGTGAAGAAGCGATCCAGAACTACCGCAAGGGCGACATGGTTCAGGCGGTTGTCTCGGAAGTGGACACCGACAAGGAACGCATCAGCCTGTCGATCAAGGCACTGGGCGGCGACAAGTTTGCCGAAGCAACGGGTGGTGTTAAGCGCGGATCGATCGTCACTGTCGAAGTGACTGCGATCGAGGACGGTGGCATCGAGGTCGAATACGAAGGCATGAAGTCGTTCATCCGCCGCTCTGACCTGTCGCGCGACCGCGCCGAACAACGCCCCGAGCGTTTCTCGGTTGGTGACAAGGTCGACGTGCGCGTGACCAACATCGACATGAAGACCCGCCGCATGGGTCTGTCGATCAAGGCCCGCGAAATCGCCGAAGAGAAAGAAGCCGTGGAACAGTACGGTTCGTCCGACTCCGGTGCATCGCTTGGTGATATTCTGGGTGCCGCACTCAAGGGCGACGAATAAGCTCATTAAGACATGTTATTCAAAAGGCCCCGGCATCGTCCGGGGCCTTTTTCGTTGCCCTGTCCGACGACGCGCAGGTCAGATGCGATCCGGCAAGGAGATCGTGGGGCTGATACCTGCGATCACTCTAGCCCGGACCTCATCGGCGAACGGCCGAGATCGGTTCAGGATTGGAGTCAACGCAGAGGCTGAGCACTTATCCGTGCAAGCTCTGTTCGGTATAATTTTGGCAGCTGGATGAACGTAACCCAGAAAGCAAGCGAATCTGTGCGGGACGAGGATGCGCCATAGCAGTTTTCAACGCGGTGCGATGCAAATAGGATAGAGTATAGGTGTTCAAAGCCACCTGCCAGCGATGGCCACCTGCCTGTCGTCATTGCGCGCCCGCAGCAGAGTCAGGCGTGGCTGCCCCCAAGCACGCGCTGACATCAACAGGCAAGGACAGTGCGAATCGCTGTGGTTCACCGAGGGTCTGGATCTGGAATGGCGACCGGGTGACCTTGCTGC
>JAKVCP010000040.1:6642-20585 GCA_022448925.1 Paracoccaceae bacterium | reverse complement strand
CGCATCACCGGTTGTTTTCTGCCAAACCACTGTTGTATCGTCATATTACTGATGAAAACGGACTTTTCGCGCTAGTTTGTGCGCCCCAATTGCCCTAACGTATCAGGACTTGCACCACTCAGCCCCTGGGAGACCAGCACAATGATCCGTTCAGAGCTGATCCAGAAACTCGCTGACGACAATCCGCACCTTTATCAGCGGGATGTCGAACGCATCGTAAACACTATTTTCGACGAGATCACAGACGCGATGTCACGCGGAGATCGCGTTGAACTTCGCGGGTTTGGTGCGTTTTCCGTAAAGCACCGGGATGCTCGTGTTGGGCGCAACCCCCGCACGGGCGCGTCCGTTCAGGTGGACGAAAAGCACGTGCCTTTCTTCAAGACCGGAAAGCTGCTGCGCGACCGCTTGAACGGAAAGTAAGCCATGCGCTACCTTCGCTACGCGTTTCTGGCATCATTGGCTGTCGTGCTGATCAGTGTTGCAATGGCGAACCGAGGGGCCGTCGAAATTCGGCTTTTGCCCGAACAACTCGCTGAAGTTTTTGGCCTTGGATACTCGGTCGAGCTGCCGCTGTTTATTGTGATCTTCGGTGGCATCGTTTGCGGACTTCTGATCGGGTTTGTCTGGGAATGGCTGCGCGAGCATCGCCATCGGGCCGAAGCCAGCCGCAAGTCCAGCGAAGTCAAACGGCTTGAACGCGAACTGCGGCGCGTAAAAGGTGAACGTGACAAGGGCAAGGATGACGTGCTCGCAATCCTCGATGAAGCGGGCTAAACACGCATGAGCACCGGTATATCGGTCAAGATTTGCGGGCTTTCACGAGCCCAGGATGTCAAAGCTGTGGCCGACACCTCGGCGCGATACGTGGGCTTTGTGTTTTTTCCAAAATCCCCCCGAAATGTGTCAATTGCCGCGGCCCGGTCTCTGGCGTTAGAGGTGCCCGATGGGCAAGCCAAGGTGGCCCTGGTGGTAAACGCCGACAACAGCTTGCTGGACGCAATAACAACCAATGTGCCTTTGGACATCTTGCAATTGCATGGTGATGAAACGCCGGAAAGGGTCGCCGAGGTCAGGCAACGCTATGGATTGCCGGTGATGAAGGCGGTGGGTGTGGCTGACGCCTCGGACCTGTCTGACCTTGACGTATATGGGCGGGTCGCTGACCAATTGCTGATTGATGCAAAACCCCCAAAGGATGCGGATTTGCCGGGCGGAAACGGACTGAGCTTTGATTGGCGCCTGATTGCGGGTCGACGCTGGGCCTGCCCGTGGATGTTGGCTGGCGGATTGACCCACGAAACGGTGGCCGAAGCTATTGCCCTGACCGGCGCGCAACAGGTTGATGTTTCAAGCGGTGTTGAGAGCGCTCGGGGTGTGAAGTCAGCGGATTTGATCCATCGCTTCGTTGAAAACGCCAGCGCTGCCGGACAACGCCCGGACAGCCCTCTCCGCCAGCCTTGACCTAAGCGGCAAAAGCACCACCTCCCTCTCAGGCATGCCACATGTTGGATCTGACCCAATGCGAGAGACAGCACGTTCATTTGGCCCAAGACTAAAACGCCTGTTCTGGCTGTGTGTTGGCGGCCTGGCGCTGACCCTTGGTGCCATTGGGACCGTTTTGCCAGTGCTTCCGACCACGCCCTTTGTCATTCTCGCTGCTTTCGCATTTGGCCGAAGTTCGCCGCGGCTTCAGGCCTGGCTCGAGAACAGTGCCACCTTTGGCCCGATGATCCGCGAGTGGCGCCAACACGGGGCGATTGCCCCGAAGTACAAGGCCATGGCCGTCACGATGATGGCCGGCGCCTTCGTGCTAAGCTTGTTTCTTGGTGTCAAACCCATCGTCTTGCTGATCCAAGCGGTTTGCCTGTCACTTGCAGCCCTCTTCGTTCTAAGCCGACCAAGCGGCCCCCGCCCCTAGCGAAACGAAGCCACAATTTTCACGCTGGTCATACCCTGTTGTGATCGGCCACCATCACGAACGACGCGGCCTCAAGCCAACCTCCAAATCCAGCGGTCTATAACGGATGCATTCCTGCACCTGTTGAGCGCCCGGGCTACAAAGGATGCGGCGTTTGCCGAGTCTCAGATCTGCATTCCATTTGTTTCGCGCAAAGCTGTGTCAGACCGATACCTCGCACAGGGGCTGGGCTCGGGATAGATCGGGGGCGATCCGAATGAAGTTGCTTTCCTGTGCTTTCGTAACCGCGACCAGATCTTGCTCTGCCCTGATCAATCTGGCCGGGACCGTTGTCGCGGCAGCAAGGGCAGACCCGAGGTCGATGCCCGGGACCTGCGACAAGGTCCGGACCGCTGTGGTCAGGTCCAGATCAGCGCCAGCCAATGTACCATCCGCAAGCGTCAGGCGGCCATCCTGGCGCTGAATACGCCTGCCATTCAAGAGAAATTCGCGGGTGTCTGTGCCTGCAACAGCCATGGAGTCGCTGACCAGAAATATCTGTTCATGTGCGGACTTGGCACGCCATGCTGCCCCGATCGAGGCGGGATGGACGTGGATGCCATCTGCAATCAACCCCGCAAAAAGATCATCGCAGGCGATTGCAGCGCCGACCAAACCTGGTTCACGGTTGCCCAGTTGGCTCATGGCATTGAATAAATGCGTGACGCATCGAGCCCCAGCTTCAGCATAGTCCACACAGGTTGCATAGTCAGCATCGCTATGGCCCAAGGACACAATGACACCAGCCGTCGCAAGAGCCTGAACCTGCGCGCGTGTCACGTTTTCCGGGGCGATTGTCACCATCAGTACAGGCAATCTGGCCGCGGCATCGATCAACTGCGCCAGATCCGCGTCGGTCATCGGACGTATCAGCGCGCCATCATGTGCACCCTTGCGCGCAACAGACAAATGCGGGCCTTCAAGGTGAAGCCCGGCCACACCAGACAGGCCACTCTGGGTTGCCAGAATCGCGGCCTCAATCGCGGCACGGGTCTTCGCGGCAGTGTCGGTAATTAAGGTCGGCAGGATACTCGTTGCACCGAGCGACCGATGTGCCGCAGCGATCCGGGCAATCGCCTCGGGCGACGGATCGTCGTTCAACAGGATCCCGTCCCCACCGTTGACTTGCAAATCAACGTAGCCGGGGCTCAGGATGTCTCCGTTCAAATCGATTGTCTTCGCCTGTGCTGCGCGGGACGCCAGCGGGAAGATCTCGGCCAAGACTCCGTTAAAAAAGCGTGCGGCGTGGCCGTCCAACAGCCGCCTTCCGTCAAAAATCGGGCCTCCGACATAAGAAACGTCCCGCTGGATCATACCGTTTCCGTCACTTTCTTGAGGTGCCGCGGCGCATCCGGGTTGATACCACGCTGGGCCGCCACGGACTCGACCAGTCCATAGAAAGACACGATCGTCGAAATCGGATCAGTGATCCAGTGATCCGTTCTGACATGCGGCAATACAGTCGCATGGGTGACTTGTTGCGTCGTGGCGTAAACACGGGCCCCTTTGCTTGCGATCGTATCCGCCACAGTTGCAACAGCCGTTTCAGCCGCGTCCCCGGCAGCAAAGGCAATCACGGGAAACGCCTCTCCCACAATCGAAACTGGACCGTGCAGCACTTCGGCAGATGAATAACTTTCTGCATGAAGCTGGCAGGTTTCCTTGAACTTCAAGGCCGCTTCGTTTGACATCGCCCAGGATGGCCCACGCCCCAACGTGAACAATGACCCGCCTTGGATGGCAGGCAGCACTTCACTCCAGTCACAGCTGACGGCTGCCTCAAGCTGCCTCGGCAAGCCCCGTATGGCTGATATCAGCGCATCATCACCCTTGATTTCCGCCAACAGCCACACCCCGGCGACCAGCGAGGTGACAAATGTCTTGGTGGCGGCAACGCTGAGTTCCGGACCCGCATGAATGTTCAAAGTGGCGGACGCCGCCTGTGCCAAGGGCGACTGCGGATCATTTGTGATCGCCACGGAAAAGGCGCCTGACTCTGTGATGCTTTGGGTCATTCGCACGATGTCGGGGCTTTTGCCCGACTGCGAAACAGAAACACCCAAAGCGCCCCGCGCCTGGACGTCGACGCCATAGATGGATCTGACCGAGGGCCCCAACGATGCCATTGGCACCCCCAGCAGCAATTCAGAAACGTATTTCAGATAGGTGCAGGCGTGGTCGGATGATCCTCTTGCAACAGACAGAAGAAACCTTGGATCGACCGCGCGGGCCTGATCAGCCGCAGATGTAACCGCCGCGGCCCCCTGCGTGAGCAGCCGCTCAACGGCATGCGGGATTTCATCGATCTCACGTCGCATTTGAGTGATTTGGGAAGCCATTCAAAGACCCTTTTTACGTCGACAAACGCAGTTCAGCCACAAAGTCATAGGCGTCACCGCGGTAGATGGATCGGGTAAGCTCGGCAACGCGGCCGCTCTCAAGATAAGACACGCGCTGTATACTCAGGCCGGCAGTGCCCTCGGCAACGCCCAGCAGATCGGCTTCGCGCGGCCCAAGGTTGAGTGCCGAGATTTTCTGAATAGCACGCACCGGCCGGTGTCCGGACCGCTCCAGGATCTCATAAAGCGAGGTCGTCACCTCGATCGGGTTGGGCAGGATTTCCAGTGGCAGCGCAGCACGTTCAAGCGCCATCGGCTGACCATCCGCCTCACGGAGCCGGTGGATTCGGGCGACCTGCTCTCCCGACGACAAGCCAAGCGCGACAACTTCGTCTGGTGACGGCAGGAAAACGCCGCGCTCAAGCCACTTGGATGTTGTCTGCAATCCACGACGTTCCATGTCCTCGGTGAACGACGTCAGGTGGGACAGCGATTGTTCAACCCGGGCAACCTTGTGACGCACAAAGGAGCCCGACCCCTGGCGCTGTTCAATAACGCCCTCCTTGACCAGTTCGTGAATGGCTTTTCGAACGGTGACGCGGGACAAATCCGTGATATCGGCGATTTCACGCTCTGGCGGCAGCGAAGAGTTCGGCGCGAACACTCCAGTGTCGATTCCGTGTTCCAGCCTGCGGCGCAGCTGGACGTAGCGCGGTCCGGCGCTGTGCCCCAACCACGCTTCGGGATGCAGGAACTTGGCGACACTCATGAATGGATCTCCTTGCGAAACTCTTCAGCCAAAGCGATCGCGCCAGCCAATGGCTCGCCCTTTGGCGGCATGACGTCCTGTTGCATATCGGCTGGCAGGTAGGGTCTGTAGAACGGGCCAATACCCCCCGTCAGACAAATCGGCATGCCCGATGTCCACCCAAGGCGTTTGCATGCTGTCACGACGTCCTCTGCCGCATTCTGCAGAATAGCAACGGCGATCCCATCACCGGCCGCAGCATTGTCGGTGACCATGACGGCCAACGCCCCCAGGTCAGCCGGCGATGCCGCGCCTGCAAAGGCCACGATCTCCGCAGCACTGCCGAACTTGCTGAGCAAGCCGCGTGACAGCTCAGTTTCAACAAGAAAGCCGTCAACCGCGTCCAGCGTGCGCGCCAAGGCCTGACGTCCAACCCACTGCGCCGAGGCCTCGTCGCCCAAAACCGGCCCCCAGCCACCGGCAAGCCGAACCTGCCCAGCCCGACGCGACGCGACAAAAGATCCTGTCCCACAATGCGCAACAACACCGTCACTGCGGCCCAGCGCCCCACGAAGCGCCGCCAGTCGGTCATCTTCAATGCGCACATGAACCAAAGGCAAACCCTCAGCCAACCGCTCCGCAAGCTCAGGCCCCGTAACCCCGGCCAATCCGATGTAGGCCGGCACAGGTGACAGGTCATCCAGCGTACCACCCGCCTGCATGGCAAGGTCCTGAAACCCGCGCAACAATTCCGCCGTTGCCCCCGCGAAATCGGTAGACACATTGACGGAACCAGCCCCCGCCACAAGGGGCATCTCTCCGCCCACCAGCGCAATCCTGCAGCGTGTTCCGCCGCCGTCAACGGCCAAAGAGAATGCATCGAAGGTCCTGGTCATGAAGATACCTTTATAATACCTTTATCCAAAATAAAAGTCCAAAACGAAACCCATGGCCTCTGAAACGCAAAATATGCCTGGGTTTCTGCCGTCACCCAAGGGTTTCAGACAAAATGGTAGACAAATGGTATCTAAAAGGTATTCTAACTGCAAAACGGGAGGGAATCAGGTGGCAACGCGAACCACGGAACAGCTGCACCCAGACGCACTGGGCTTTGACATGCTGCCATTAGAGCAGGCCGCCAAGATTTTGTCTGCGAGCCAGGTCGCGGCGTCAAACACATCGGGCGCAGCGGTTCCCGCGATCAGCGCAGGCGCCCGGGCCATGGCGCGCACCATTCGCGCTGGCGGAGTGCTGCGCTATGTTGCCGCCGGTTCGTCGGGCTTAATGGCGGCCGCAGACGCGCTTGAACTGAACGGCACCTTTTCGATTCAGCCTGCGCAAATTCGTATCCACATGGCTGGCGGACAACCGGTCGGCGTCGAGATGCCTGGCGACACAGAAGATTGCGTTGACGCCCTGGCGGAAGAGCTGAAAGGCATAGCCGCACAGGATACGGTCATCGCTGTTTCAGCAAGCGGGTCAACACCATACACCCTTGCTGCCGCCGAGATCGCCAAAACAGCCGGAGCCCACGTCATCGGCATTGCCAACAACTCCGGTTCTGCGCTTCTGACTTTGGCAGACAGCCCGATTACCCTTGCCACCCCGCCCGAAGTCATTGCCGGCTCTACCCGCATGGGCGCCGGAACCGCGCAGAAGATCGCCTTGAACATGTTGTCGACGCTCATGGCTGTAGAGCTTGGTCACGTCCACGACGGAATGATGATCAACGTCAAGGCCGACAATATAAAGTTGCGCCAGCGCGCCCGTGACATCGTTTCGCGTGTCTCCAGCACCACCCAAGACACTGCTGCCAAGGCACTTGAGACTGCCTGCGGCGAGGTCAAACCCGCCATTCTGATCGCCGCGGGGGCGACAACACTTGCTCAGGCCAGATCGCTTTTGGAGGCAAGCAACGGCCATCTAAGATCCGCACTCACAGACCTTTTGAAACACACCTAAATCTGCAAACTGAGAGGAACTTCAATGTTACGCAGAACTCTACCAATGGCCCTAGCGACCACGGCCCTTGTCGCCACCAGCGCAGCCGCACAGGATGTGACGCTGACAATTGAAAGCTGGCGCAACGATGACCTGGTTCTTTGGCAGGAAAAGATCATCCCTGCATTCGAAGCCTCTCACCCCGGGATCAAAGTGAAGTTCACGCCCTCGGCCCCGGCTGAATACAACGCAGCCTTGAATGCAAAGCTTGATGCCGGTTCCGCTGGTGATTTGATCACATGTCGTCCATTTGACACATCGCTGGGGCTGTATCAGAACGGGCACCTGGCAGATCTGTCAGACCTGGCCGGCATTTCCAATTTCTCAAGCGTTGCCAAATCAGCCTGGCAAACCGATGACGCCTCGGCGACCTTCTGTGTTCCAATGGCCTCGGTGATCCATGGTTTCATCTACAACAAGGATGCCTTTGCCGAGGTCGGCGTGAACGTCCCGACCACTGTGGATGAATTCTTCTCCGTTCTGGACGCGTTCAAGGACGATGGCAGTTACATTCCAATGGCGATGGGCACCAACGATCAGTGGGAAGCCGCGACCATGGGCTACCAGAACATTGGCCCCAACTACTGGAAGGGTGAAGACGGTCGACTTGCGCTGATTGCTGGCGAGCAAAAGCTGACGGACGAGGCCTGGGTCGAGCCCTATCGCCAAATTGCCCGCTGGAAAGAGTATCTGGGCGACGGATTCGAGGCGCAAACCTATCCGGACAGCCAGAATGTGTTCACCCTCGGCCGAGCCGCGATCTACCCAGCCGGCAGCTGGGAAATCTCGGGCTTCAATGCTTTGGCAGATTTTGAAATGGGCGCCTTCAAGCCACCCGTCGAAGCGGCGGGCGATACCTGCTACATTTCTGACCATACAGACATCGCGATCGGGTTGAATGCGGCGTCTCCGAATGCGGAGGCAGCACGCACATTCCTGAACTGGGCCTCGACCGAGGAATTCGCCAGCCTTTATGCCAATGCCTTGCCAGGCTTCTTCTCGCTCTCCAGCTTTGACATCGACATGCAGGACCCGCTGGCACAGGAATTCGTGTCGTGGCGCGGTGACTGTGAATCGACAATCCGTTCAACCTACCAGATCCTGTCGCGTGGCACACCGAACCTTGAAAACGACACCTGGAACGCATCCGCGCAGGTGATCAAGGGGGCCGAAAGCCCAGAGGACGCCGCCGCGCGCCTGCAAGGTGGTCTGGAAAGCTGGTACCAACCACAGCAGTAATCCTTCCTTGCTGCACTGTCCGGGCGGCCTTGACGCCGCCCGGATCCCAACAGGAGAATTCCATGCAGACCCGTCGCATCCGCTGGCATATCGCTGTGTTCCTGGCCCCTGCCGTGATTGTCTATACCGCTGTGATGATTTTCCCGCTGTTCAATACGCTGCGGCTCGCACTTTTCAGCAGGATAGACCAGGAGCGCGTGTTCGTTGGGCTGCAGAACTTCCGCACGCTCTTTTTTGATCCGATCTGGGCCGAACAGTTTTGGAATGCACTGGGCAACAACTTCTGGTTCTTCATTATTCATATGTTGGTTCAGAACCCGATCGGCATTGCCCTGGCAGCCCTGCTCAGCCATCCACGTCTGCGATTTGCCGCACTTTATCGGTCTGCCATCTTCATTCCGACCATCCTGAGCTTTGTGATTGTAGGTTTCGCTTGGAAACTCATCCTTTCACCGATCTGGGGCATTGCGCCAGGCATCCTTGACGCCGTCGGATTGAAGTCGCTCTTTGCACCCTGGCTGGGCAAAGAGGACTATGCATTGACCACGCTGGCGCTGATCTCGGTCTGGCAGTTTGTCGGCATCCCAATGATGCTGATCTATGCTGCACTTTTGTCGATCCCCGAAGAAATTCTTGAAGCCGGCGAAATTGATGGCATCGTTGGCGCTTCGGCGTTCTGGAAGATCAAGCTGCCGCTGATCCTGCCTTCGATCGGCATCATCTCGATCCTGACATTTGTTGGCAACTTCAATGCGTTCGACTTGATCTACGCCGCTCAGGGGGCACTGGCCGGCCCAAATTTTTCCACCGATATCCTGGGAACGTTCATGTACCGCACCTTCTTCGGGTTCCAGTTACAACTGGGTGATCCGCATATGGGATCAGCAATTGCGGGCGCCATGTTTGCGATCATCCTGATCGGTGTCTGCATTTACCTTTTCGGCATCCAGACGCGGATGCGCCGCTACCAACTCTGAGGGCCATTCATGAACCAGGCACGCTCTACCCCGTTCAACAAGGCCGCGATGCATGGGGCGCTGATCCTCTATACATTGATCGCCCTGTTCCCGGTTTTTGTCATCCTGATCAATAGCTTCAAGACCCGCCGAGCAATCTTCCGCGAGCCCCTCTCATTGCCTGACGCCGACAGCTTTTCCCTGATTGGCTATCAAACCGTCCTGAAGCAGGGGGATTTTTTCCTCTATCTTCAGAATTCCATGATTGTGACGGTCGCATCGCTTTTCTTTGTGCTGTTGTTCGGGGCGATGGCCGCATTCGCGCTGTCGGAATATCGCTTCCGTGGCAACATGTGGATGGGGCTGTATCTGGCCCTAGGAATCATGATCCCCATTCGGATCGGCACTGTGGCCATTCTGGACATGATGGTGGCAACGGGGCTTGTAAATACACTTTGGGCACTGATCCTTGTATACACGGCCCAAGGTCTGCCCTTGGCGGTGTTCATCCTCAGTGAATTCATGCGGCAGGTTTCGGACGATCTGAAGAATGCGGGACGGATCGATGGCCTGTCGGAATACACCATATTCTTTCGGCTTGTGCTGCCTCTGGTTCGGCCGGCCATGGCAACCGTTGCCGTCTTCAACATGATCCCGATCTGGAACGACCTGTGGTTTCCGCTGATCCTTGCCCCAGGTGAGGAAACAAAAACCCTGACGCTTGGCAGCCAGGTTTTCATCGGACAATTCGTAACCGATTGGAATGCGGTTCTTTCCGCCCTTTCGATGGCGATCCTGCCAGTCCTTCTGCTGTATGTGATCTTTTCCCGCCAATTGATCCGCGGCATCACCTCAGGAGCGGTCAAATGACGCGTGTTCTTATTGCCGGATTGGGAAACATGGGGCTAAGTCACGCTCTCGCCCATCACAAGCTTGCACAGTCCCAAATCGTGGGACTGGTAAACCGATCCCCGGTTGATTTGCCGCCAGAGCTGCAGAACTATCCCGTCTTGTCCCGCTTCGAGGACGGATTGGCCTTGAAACCTGATCTGGTTGTGATTGCGACCTATTCGGACAGTCACGCTGATTATGCCTGTCACGCAATGGAACAAGGCGCACATGTCTTTGTCGAAAAGCCCCTGGCGACCTCTGTTGCGGATGCAAAACGCGTGGTTGACACCGCAAAGCGCCACAATCGCAAATTGGTCGTTGGCTATATATTGCGCCATCATCCATCCTGGACGCAGCTTATCAAAGAGGCTCGAAGCCTTGGGGGGCCTTACGTTTTTCGGCTCAACCTGAATCAGCAATCCACAGGTGACGAATGGGACACCCACAAGGCGCTGATGCGGACCACTAGCCCGATCGTGGATTGTGGTGTGCACTACGTCGACGTGATGTGTCAGATCACCGATGCGCTGCCAGTGCGCGTGCATGGAATGGGTGTCCGCTTGTCTGACGAGATTGCGGACAACATGTACAATTACGGCCAGTTCCAAGTGATCTTTTCCGACGGGTCCGTGGGATGGTACGAAGCCGGATGGGGGCCGATGATGTCCGAAACCGCGTTTTTTGTCAAAGACATCGTTTCGCCCAATGGGTCGGTCTCAATCACTGAGGGCAACAAGGGTGCCTCCTCTGATATCGATGGTCACACCAAGGTGGGCGGTATTCTTGTCCACCGCCCCGAAGGAGACCAGCTGATCGATATACCGCATGAACCCGGACACCAGGCGCTTTGCGATGCCGAACAGGCGCATGTGCTGCGCGCGATCACCGAAGACCACGATCTGAACCGCCACATGCAGGACGCCGTTCAATCCCTTGCCATTTGTCTTGCCGCTGACGAGAGCATTCGCAGCGGCCAACCTGTTTCGCTTGAAGAGGCAACACGATGACCGCTCTTTCCCTGACAAACGTGAACAAGTCGTTCGGCAAGGTGCATGTGCTGAAGGACATCAACATTGACGTGGCAGAGGGTGAATTCGTGGTATTCGTCGGCCCCTCGGGATGCGGCAAGTCTACCCTGCTGCGCGTGATTGCAGGTCTTGAAGATGCGACCACGGGCGACGTCAAGATTGGCGCTGACGTGGTCAACATGAGCCCGCCTTCGAAACGGGGCATCGCCATGGTCTTTCAAAGCTATGCGCTTTACCCTCATCTGACGGTGCGCGGAAATATGTCATTGGCGCTCAAACAAGAGCGTCAGCCCAAAGACGTGATTGCAGAGCGTGTGAACAACGCCGCCGAGATGCTGAACCTTGCAGACTATCTGAACCGGTATCCCTCAGAATTGTCGGGCGGCCAACGTCAACGGGTCGCGATCGGGCGTGCCATTGTCCGAGAACCTAAATTGTTCCTGTTTGATGAACCCCTGTCAAACCTGGATGCAGCTCTTCGGATGAACACCAGGATAGAAATCGCCAATCTTCACCGCAAACTTGGCGCCGCAATGATCTATGTCACCCACGACCAGACAGAGGCAATGACATTGGCTGACAAGATCGTTGTTCTAAGAGATGGCCGGGTCGAACAGATCGGCACACCGATGGAGCTATACAACAATCCAGCCAACCGTTTTGTCGCGGGCTTTCTTGGCTCACCGTCGATGAATTTCTTGCCCGCCGGTCTGATCAACGAAGGCGACGATCGTACCATTGGCATTCGCCCCGAAGACCTGCGCATCTCAGAGGATGGCGCGTTGAACGCCACCGTGACACATGTCGAAAAGCTGGGAGGAGACACGAACATCATCGCGCATGTAAACAGCCATCAGATCACTGCACGGCTGTTTGGCCAACACGATGTGGAAGAAGGCGCGGGCATTCGCCTGGGCTTTGCCGCAGAGCGGACCTACCACTTTGATGCATCCGGCGCGCGCCTTGGTTAGTACCTTCGGTGACCGGGCTGAATGCGCGGTCTGGACCGACGTCAGCGTCTTTGCCGCGCCGGCAATGTCATGCCAAAACCACGGTCGGGTTCTGGCTCAGGCATTTGTTTCGGGTAGAGTTCGGCCCGGGTTATGCGTCACTTAGGACAACGCGCATGTCCTTGACGTCATAGATAACCTCGCCGTCGGCCTCGACGATACCATCAGCGACACCCATTGTCAGACGACGAGTTTGAACTGCCTTGCGGAAATCAACCTTGTAAGTCAGCAGTTTGCGGTCGGGACGCACCATACCCTTCAGCTTGACCTCTCCTACCCCCACGGCCATGCCGCGGCCGGTCCAGCCCCGCCATCCGAGATTGAAACCAGTCAGCTGCCAAAGCCCATCAAGACCAAGGCAGCCCGGCATGATTGGGTTGCCGGGAAAATGGCAGTCAAAGAACCAAAGGTCGGGCGTGATGTCGAATTCCGCAAGCACGTGACCCTTGCCATGATCGCCACCATCATCACTGATCTCGGTGATGCGATCCATCATCAGCATGGGCGGTTCTGGCAACTGGGCATTCCCGGGTCCAAACAGCTCGCCTCGCGCGCATTTCAAAAGGTCGTCTTTGTCGAAGCTGTTCGGATACTTGGTCATGCAGGCGGGCTCCCCTCGTGTTGTCCCCAATGTGGCCTACTTCGTCTAACATCGGGGCCAGACGGCTTGCAAGACGCCACGACTTGAGGCTTGCAAAGGAACTTTGAGCAAAATGGATTGTGAAACCACGCGCAGTGCCCCATATTGTCAGCAAGCAAGGAGCAAGTCAGTCCTATGGACGTACAAGCAATCGAACGTGGCACAGTTTGGGTCGGCAGGTCCGGTCTTCGCCCGACGCGGCAACGCGTGGCTTTGGCGGCGCTGTTGGTGGGCGACGGCAAAAACCGTCATGTCACGGCAGAAAGCCTGTTTGAGGCCGCAAAGGACGGTGGGGAAAGCGTCTCTTTGGCGACTGTCTACAATACACTCAGGGCGTTTTGTGATGCAGGCCTGATGCAGGAAGTCACGGTTGACGGCTCCAAGAGCTACTTTGACACAAATGTGCACGATCATCCGCATTTCTACTGGGAAGACGAGGATCGGCTGACCGATGCCCCTGCAGATCAGCTGGTCATTACCCAACTGCCCGACGCCCCCCAAGGGGCCGAGATTGCATCTGTAGACGTTGTCATCCGGTTGCGTAAGAAACCAACCGGATAGCGCCTGAAGACAGCCAAATACGTTCACCCCGGTTCCATGGCTCAATGACATCAGCCATGGAGGTCTAGAACAGCCCGGCGCTGTGGGACCTGGGTGTCCATTTGGATTTAGGCGGCATGCGCTGTCGCAACCAAGCACACGCAACACCGGGTTTGCGTGCCGGACGTATCGACATCTGGCGCCTCCGTATCAGGGGCTCGCAGCCCGTTGATCTCAAATATCACATGTCTGCAGTGCCTTGCTGGGATCAGGCCTTGGCCCAGTGACGAGACCTGTGAATGCGCGAGAAGAGCATAACCTGTGTGGCATGACAGTCTGATCTGGGCGCGTCTGGTTCCCGGGCCCAAGGGTGTCAGGCAAGCGTAAGGTGCTACTTGTCGCGCCTGTGATTTCCCTACTGACGCAGTCTGTGACGCGGTAGTTCTGAAGACGCTCGACCGAACGCCAGTGGTCAACAGAATACAGGTTTTACTAATGGAGCTACTGTTCCTGAAACTTCTCAAGAGGGTACAAGTAAAAGATTAAGTCCTTATGCTGAATTAGCACGGGGTAATATTGTTAGTCTTTTTG
>JAKVCP010000040.1:0-6632 GCA_022448925.1 Paracoccaceae bacterium | reverse complement strand
TACAGGTTTTGAGTATCTCTCTGCCCCTTGGGCTTGGCGGCTGAGTCACCCAATCTTGTCAGGCTGTGTCGGGCCGTTTCGCCGACCTTCGTTCGTCCATGCATCCATTCTTGATGGATGATCTGGCTGACAAAGGCCAATCATACAAGCTCGGGCATAGCACCGATTGGTTTGACCTTTGGCGATGTCGCTGCCCTCTCTTGGTGTTCCATCATGTGAGCCACAATCGCGCCAAGGTGATTGTTCCATGTCCAGTCCGTATTGGTTGGGTGTGGCGCCACCGAATATCATGTCGTGGTGCTGAAAAACGCGACGGGGCGGACACGGCCGGACAAGTGGCTTTTCAAGGCCCCGGAGTGGCTGCACGGCCTTCCAGACGTGCCCAACTGCTGCGCCACAATGGGGTTGGTCGGAGTCGCCAAAGCAGACAGGCGGGATGCAAGGTTCGCTTCAGTCTCAGAACCAACCGGATCCGAGCCATCGCAACCAAGGACAACGACGGACTTTGAAAGGGGTACATCATGGCAACATTCCGAGCCGTTCTGCCAAATCCGGTTCAGAGTTCCCGTTGACTTCGGTTGTCCGCCTGCGATCTGTGGAGACGTTATGTGTCGAAGTGTATTTCAACAGAACGATCGAGGGATAAAATGAGCAAGGCGGAGCGGAACCTTCAGGCCCTGGTTGACGCTGAAAGCCGAAAGCCTTTCACGCACAGTATCTTGCTGAGTGTCCGATCGGGTGATGGGCGTTTGAACTTTGAGTCCGTGGCAGGCGAAGGCACCCCTGACAGTCCCTATTTTGTGGCAAGCATCTCAAAGATGTATACGGCCACCGTCGTCATGCAACTGGTAGACGAAAATCGACTCGCGCTTGATGATCCGATAGCGCGGTATCTTACCCATTTACCTTTGCAGGGCATTCATGTGCACAAGGGCACAGATTTCAGTGGCACATTGACTGTACGACAGTTGCTGCACCAAACCTCGGGATTGGCGGACTATTTCGCCAAAGGCCTGGACGAAGATTTCAAACAGAACAGAGACAGATTTTACAGCGTAGAGGATGTCTTGGACATCATTCGAGAGCGGCCCCCGTTTGCCGCACCGGACAGCGGCAGATCCCACTACTCTGATACGAACTTCCAGCTTCTCGGGGCGCTGATCGAAGTGGTGACGGAAACCAAACTGGCATCAGCCTTGCATGAACGCATCTTTGCGCGGCTTGGGATGGCAAATACCTATCTGTATGACCATACCGCACCTCCGGCTGTCGCACCTTTGCCATTTTACAACGAAAATACCCCGCTATCGTTGCCACTGGCGATGACGTCTGAACGCGGCACCGGCGCGGCGGTGTCGACCATGGCCGACACACATCGGTTTCTGCGCAGCTATTTCGACGGAGAGCTTTTCAACAAAACGCACTTTGCGTCCATGATGGCATGGAACCGGATGTTTTTTCCGATGCACTACGGATACGGACTGTGGAGGTTTCAACTGCCGCGTTGGCTGACCCTGTTTCAGAAAATGCCGGAATTCATCGGGCACGCTGGCGTGACTGGGGCCATGGCCTTCTACAATCCACACAGCGATGTCTATATCACAGGGACACTGAACCAGATTGATGATCCGGCGCGACAGTTCAAACTGATGCCCAAGATCATTCGGGCTTTGACGTGACAGGCCGAACACGCAGAGACCCTCGGTCGCACTTACAGGTAAAGTCAGGCCTTCACTCGGATCTTGTTACGATTGCACCGCATATGGCGCATCTGCTTTCCTGTGGTACCCGCGGCCGGACTCGAACCGGCACGGCATTCCAGCCTGAGGATTTTAAGTCCTCTGTGTCTACCATTCCACCACGCGGGCCCTGGGCGTGCGCCTGCAACAGGCTTTAGTCCAAAATCCGCAGGGCTGACAAGCCCAACAGCACAGACCGCGCAATGCAATGCGCGTGGTGGTCAAAAATACCTGTATCCAGCATGATTGGGGGGCTGCCGCGCCACCACTGCAACCCAAGGACTTGCCTTGACCACATGGCCCATCCGACGGGTCACTATCACGAAATCGGCGTTACAGATCCTGGCCTTCCGGCTCAATGAGGAAGCGCCGTTCACCCAACCAGGGGTTCAAACGCAGCGCCCTTCGCAGGACCGTTTGTGCCTCTGCGTCGCGTTGAAGCGCGATGAGCGTCATCGCCTTGCCCGCGATCGCCGCGATATGGCGTGGCGACCGATCCAAAGCAAGATCCAAGTCTGTCAAAGCAGTTTCGTAGTCGCCCGTCAGAAAGTTCACGAAGGCGCGCTGATTGTACCCTTCGGCATAGTCCGGGCAGTAGGCAACAAGGGCATCAAACTGCTCCAACGCCCCGGTGTAGTCATAACTGGCTCTTTGGCTCATACCTGTGTCCAGCATTTTCTGCGCTGTCGCGTCCGGGGCATCCGCCCAAAGAGCCCACATCTGGTTGGAAATCTGTTGCCCTTCGAATTCGGTTTTTGCGTTTTGGACCTTGCTGATCAAGGTACTAAGCGCTGCATCATGGTCCGGCGCGGCCGGGCATGTGCTGGATGTTGCTGGTGTCGCCAACAGGCCAAAAACGATCAAAGCTGCATGTTTCATGACCCAATGGTGGTGCGCCAGGTGACAGAATCAAGTGACCTCTGACAGACCATCCTCTTTCACGGCTTCCATAGCCACGTAGGTGGAGGTCGACGCAACATGGGGAAGCCTGGAAACGGTCTCAGCCAGCACCATCCGATAAGCGCGCATGTCTGGCGTTCGCACCTTGAGAAGATAGTCGAAATTCCCAGCAATCAGATGGGCTTGTTCTATTTCAGGCGTTGCCAACACGGCTTGGTTAAAGGCAGAAAGAGCGGCTTCACGCGTGTCGCTCAACTTGACTTCGACAAAGGCGACATGATCGACCCCAAGCCGAACCGGATCCAGAATGGCGCGGTACCCGCGGATCACGCCCAGCGCCTCCAGCCGCCGCAGGCGCGCCTGGGTCGGGGTCTTGCTCAGACCTATGGCCTCTGCCAACGCGGTGATACTGATCCGCCCATCGGTGGCGAGATGGGACAGAATCGCCCTGTCGTAGCTGTCCAGCTCTAAGTTTCCCATAGTCCTGTTCTTACTCAAAAATTTAGGGCATTTCACCATGAAATACCAAATTATAGTGAAATACACCACAGACACAAAGGTATTCTGTGCAGAGTGACGTATTGGCAAAGGCACATCATGACCGACTTCCGCGCACGGATCGACGACGCCACCTATATCGACGAACCCACCCAGATTTCCAATTTAGTCCAGCAGGCCAACCTGTCGCTCGCCGACCGAGACGCCATCTGCGACCGCGCCGCATCTTTGGTCGACCGCATCCGAACTGAGCGGAAGCCCGGCCTGATGGAGGTCTTTCTGGCTGAATATGGTCTTTCGACCGAGGAAGGGATCGCATTGATGTGCCTGGCTGAGGCGCTGTTGCGTGTTCCCGACGCCGAGACCATCGACGCGCTGATCGAAGACAAGATCGCGCCCTCGGACTGGAGCCGCCACATGGGGCACTCGACCTCACCACTTGTGAATGCGTCGACCTGGGCGTTGATGCTGACCGGGCGTGTCTTGCAGAATGACATTCCGGGTCCGGTGGGCCATTTGCGCACGGCCATTCGCCGCCTCGGAGAACCGGTGATACGCACCGCTGTGGCCCGTGCAATGAAGGAAATGGGCGCCCAATTCGTGCTGGGCGAGACGATCGAGGCCGCGATGCAGCGTGGCCGCACAATGGAGCAGCAAGGATACACCTACTCTTATGACATGCTGGGTGAGGCCGCCCGAACCGAGGCAGATGCCCGTCGCTATCACCTGGCCTACTCTGCCGCCATCAGTGCCATCGCCCAAGCTGCCACCCAGCATTCAATTGCGCAAAACCCGGGTATTTCCGTCAAGCTGTCAGCACTGTATCCGCGCTACGAAGAGGCCCAGCGCGCCGATGTCATGGCCCATCTGGTTCCCCGCCTTCAAACACTGGCGGAACTGGCCGCCTCAGCAGGGATCGGGTTGAATGTCGACGCTGAAGAGGCAAGCCGGCTTTCACTGTCGCTTGACGTCATCGAAGCAGCTCTGAGCGGCGTATCGCTGGGGCAATGGCAGGGCTTTGGCGTCGTTGTACAAGCCTACGGTCCGCGGGCCAGCCACGTGATTGACTGGCTTTATGATCTCGCGCGTCGGCTTGACCGGCGTATCATGGTGCGGCTGGTCAAAGGGGCTTATTGGGATTCAGAAATCAAACTGGCACAGGTCGCTGGTCTTGACGCCTTTCCGGTGTTCACAAACAAAGCCGCGACCGATGTCAGCTATATCGCCAATGCGCGCAAACTGCTTGGCATGACCGATCGGCTCTATCCGCAGTTTGCAACGCACAATGCGCACACGGTCGCAGCCATCCTGCACATGGGCGCAGACCCTGCGGATTACGAATTCCAACGGCTGCACGGAATGGGAGAGGCCCTGCACGACATCGTCAAAAAAGAGGCCAACACAGGCTGCCGTATCTATGCGCCGGTGGGCGCACATCATGACCTGCTGGCCTATCTCGTTCGGCGCCTGCTTGAAAATGGCGCCAACAGTTCGTTTGTGCATCAAATCGTGGACACCGACGTGCCTGCGGATGTGGTTGTGGCCGATCCTTTTACCCGGATTGGGCCGACAGACCTTGCAACCGGAGCACAGCTGTTCGCCCCGAACCGCCGCAATTCGATGGGCTTTGACCTGCAGCATAGGCCCACCCTGACCCACCTTGCAGAGGCCATGGCGCCCTATCAGGCAGCCCAATGGATGGCCCAACCGCTGGTTGTGACCCAGCCTGCGTTGCAGGACATGGCCGACACAATCATTAATCCAGATTTCGGACTGGGATGCGCGAACACCAGCGTGAATGCAAAGGTTGGACAGGTCACTTGGGCCACCGCGGACACGGTGCAACAGGCCGCCGCCGACGCTGTTCCCTGGGCCGCTGCGGCCTCGGCAGTTGCCCGAACAGAGGTTCTGAACCGGGCCGCAGATCTTTTCGAGGCGCAGTTCGGAGAGTTCTTCGCTCTGTTGACGCGCGAAGCCGGGAAAACCCTTGCGGATGCGGTGGCCGAATTGCGCGAGGCCGTCGATTTCCTGCGATATTATGCAGGGCAAACGGACGGCGGTGCGCCGGTCGGTGTTTTTGCCTGCATCTCACCCTGGAATTTCCCATTGGCCATTTTCACCGGTCAGATTGCAGCAGCCCTGGCAGCAGGGAACGCCGTCTTGGCAAAACCGGCAGAGCAGACACCCCTGATCGCAATGCGCGCTGTCGAACTGCTACACACTGCGGGCGTTCCACGCGCCGCCCTGCAAATGCTGCCGGGCGCAGGCCCTGTCGGTGCCGCCCTGACCAAGCAGCCACAGGTCGGCGGGGTAGCGTTTACCGGTTCGACACAGACCGCGCACAGCATTCATCGTGCGATGGCTCAACACCTGCCACCCGGCGCACCGCTGATCGCGGAAACCGGTGGGCTGAACGCGATGATTGTTGACAGCACTGCTCTGCCCGAACAGGCCGTACAGGCAATTGTTGAAAGTGCCTTTCAGTCAGCGGGACAGCGCTGTTCCGCCCTGCGTTGCCTCTATCTGCAAGAGGATTGCGCCCAAAACGTTCTGACCATGCTGCGCGGCGCGATGCGCTGCCTCAAGGTCGGTGACCCCTGGCTTTTGTCAACAGACATCGGCCCGGTGATCGACGCCAAGGCCCAATCCGTCATCCTGTCTCATATCGCCGCTGCCCGGGCAGAAGGCCGTGTGATCGAAGAAGGAGACACCCCCAAGCCGGGCCATTTCATAGCCCCTACACTGATCAAAATCACGGGCATTGAGGATCTGACACATGAGATATTTGGCCCGGTTTTGCATGTCGCCACCTATCGTGCCGAAGATCTGGACAAGGTGATCAATGCAATCAATGCAACCGGCTATGGCCTTACCTTTGGCCTGCAGACCCGAATCGATGATCGGGTTCAACATGTCGCCGATCGTGTCCATGCGGGCAATATCTACGTGAACCGCAACCAGATCGGTGCGATTGTCGGCAGCCAACCTTTTGGCGGCGAGGGCCTCTCGGGGACCGGCCCAAAGGCAGGGGGGCCGTCCTACGTGGCCCGCTTCCGCACGACGAAGCCGCAGATTGCCGATGCGCAGCCCTCCGGGCAGATCTCTGCCGCGCAGCTTTTGGCGCGGGTCATCGCCGCGCCCCAAGGGCACGAGGACACAGAGGTTTCGCTGCCCGGCCCCACCGGAGAGTCGAACCAGTTGCGCACCAGCACACGCGCACCGATCCTGTGCCTTGGTCCCGGCCAGGCCGCCGCAACGCGGCAAGCCGAGTCGATCACAGCGCTCGGCGGGCGGGCCGTCTTGGTGCCCGAGGATACAGCGCCCGAAACACTCACCGAACTGAAGGGTATTTCCGGGGTGATCTGGTGGGGCAATGACGATACTGCACGTGCCTATCGCAAAGCTCTGGCCGAACGGCCTGGTCCGATCCTGCCGCTTGTCACCGGCGCGCCAGACAGAAGCCATGCACGAACCGAGCGCCATGTCTGCATCGAC
>JAKVCP010000004.1:36122-92558 GCA_022448925.1 Paracoccaceae bacterium | reverse complement strand
GTCGTCAAGCCCGTCGTCGTCGTCAAGCCCGTCGTCACCGTCAAAGCCATCGCCGTCGTCAAGCCCGTCGTCGCCGCCAAGCCCGTCGTCACCGTCAAAGCCATCGCCGTCGTCAAGACCGTCGTCACCGTCAAAGCCATCATCACTGCCATCAAAAGCGCCGGCCAGCGAAAATAGAACACCAAACGTCAGAAGTCCGAATAGCGCAAGCATGTTACCCCCCCGAAATCACCCAAGCTGGGTCATTTGAGGCTTTTTTGGGGCATTCGCGCAATTGTTTCGCCACAATTGAGGATCTTTGTTAACCACTTGTTAACCATTCCTCATGTTGCGCCGGTTTTGTTTCGGCTAATCAGCTGAAATCCAATCCGCAACACCGCCTGTAAGTTGTGGTCGGAAATACGCAATACGGCGCCCCGACGGCCATGGCCTTCCGGTATCGCGCCAGGGCGCGATGCCATGAAGGGCCAAACGATGGACCAAAACCATCTCTCCACGCTGCATCGGTATGGTCTGGGGGGTACATGTTTCAAAGACAGATTTGCGAGCCTGTGTATAAACCTCTGTCACATCTATATCGGACCACTCGTCATCGGGCACGCCCCTGAAGGCCTGTTGAAATACGCCGCGCATCACGACCTGACTGTGCGACCAGACGACAAGCGGACCGGCCTCGGGCGGGACATCGTTCAGCGCAATTCCCAGAATGATGGCATGAGGTTCGCGCAGAAAACGCCGCCGCTTTGGTCCGTCAGCAAGTATTCCGTCCACATGGGCTGCGTAGCGTTTCTCGCGGAAGCGAAACGCCGCATCGCTTTCGCCCTGCCGGGGCTTGGGGTAGCCAGGATAGATCACCGAAAGTTGCGCCGGGTGCAGGTCTTGCCCGGCAGGCAAGGCATCAACTGCAGGACCGCGCAGCGGCACCCCATGAAGTGCGCCCGCTGCATCCGACGGCAAGACATCGACGCCGACAAACCATGTGCCTTCGCACTGCAGCCATGTCTTTTGGTGTTCCGCGTCTTGCAGGATCCTGTCTGCAACATCATGCGCAGCCTCTGCCCACCGCAGCGTGTCGGGCGTTGCAGGAAACTTGGCCCAACCGCGCTCTGACAGAATGGCGCGGGGGCTCATGCGGCCTGCTCAACCTGCGCCAGGGCCTGTTCCAGCACTTCCGGGCCGACGCCGGGCCGCGTTGCGCCCTCGGACAGAACCCGACGCCAGTTTCGCGCACCGGGACGTCCGGCGAACAGGCCCAGCATGTGACGGGTTACCTGATGCAGCCGACCGCCGCCCGTCAGATGCGCCTCGATATAGGGGATCATCAAGCGCGCGGCCTGCGCGGGATCCAAAACCGGAGCCGTGTCATCGCCAAAGATCTCGCGATCCGCGCGTGCCAGAATGTCCCAGGGCTGATGATAGGCAGCACGTCCGAACATCACCCCGTCAAACCCGCCATCTAGAAAAGCTGCGGCCTCATCGAGGCGCGTTATTCCCCCGTTGATCGAAAGTTGCAGTCCCGGAAACAAGCTGCGCATCTGGGCAACCAAATCATAGTCCAGCGGCGGGATTTCACGGTTCTCTTTGGGGCTGAGACCCTTAAGCCAGGCCTTGCGGGCATGTACGATGAAATGTTGGCAACCCGCAGCAGCCACCCGTGCGATGAACTCGGGCAGCACCTTGTGTGGGTCCTGATCGTCAACACCGATCCTGCATTTCACCGTCACGGGGCGGGACGTCGCTGTGGACATTGCCTCGACGCAGCGGGCGACCTGATCAGGCGTCTTCATCAAGACCGCCCCAAACGTGCCCGATTGCACCCGATCCGACGGGCATCCGACGTTCAGGTTGATCTCATCATAACCTGCGGCAGTGCCGATCCGGGCGGCCTCGGCCAGTTCCTTGGCATCTGAGCCCCCAAGCTGCAAAACCACCGGGTGTTCGGTCTCAGAATGATCCAGCAGATGCAAGGCGCCTCCGCGGACCAGAGCTGGCGCGGTCACCATTTCCGTGTACAGCAAGGCATGGCGCGACAATGCACGGTGGAACACACGGCAATGTCTGTCGGTCCAATCCATCATCGGGGCCACGCTCAGGCGGGCATGTTTGGCAAGCGGGAAAGTAAGCATGACGTCAGCCCCTAGAATCTCTGCACCAAAGACACAATGCCCTGTGTTGATTGCGATGTGGGTCGGCGCGGGTCAAAGCACGGTCGCATGGGTTAAATCTGAAACAGCCCCGCACCATTTGCAAGACGCCAGGGTGCCTCAGCCAACGCCATGGCGTGGCTTAAACCCGGTGGTAACAGGTATCGGGTGCGCACTGACATCCTGACACGCTCACCATCAGGCTCGATACCCGAGGACTGATCCGGAGGCGTGAAAGAGCACCAAGAGGGCCTCTTTGGCACGCTCTGCACATTGACCCTGCCGCGCCCCTGTCCTAAGGCAGGTGCAAAGCGATACCCGAAGGCGACAATCCCGGAGAGACCATGCTGGACCTGACCTTTGACAGCCCAAAACCCAAAGTCATCGCCGGAGCCAAGCACGATTGGGAACTGGTGATTGGCATGGAAGTCCATGCTCAGATTGCCTCGCAGGCAAAGCTGTTTTCCGGCGCCTCGACCAAATTTGGCGCCGAGCCCAACGCAAACGTCGCCTTCGTTGACGCCGCGATGCCCGGCATGCTGCCCGTGATCAACGAGTTCTGCGTCGAACAGGCCGTGCGCACTGGGCTGGGCCTGAAAGCCGACATCAACCTCAAGTCCGCCTTCGACCGCAAGAACTACTTTTACCCTGACCTGCCACAAGGCTATCAGATCAGCCAGTTGTATGAACCCATCGTCGGCGAGGGAGAGGTCATTGTGGACATGGAGCCTGGCATTGCCCGGCGCGTCCGAATTGAACGGATCCACATCGAACAAGACGCCGGGAAGTCTATTCACGACATGGATCCGAACATGTCGTTTGTCGATCTCAACCGCACCGGCGTTGCGCTGATGGAAATTGTCAGCCGCCCCGACATTCGTGGCCCTGAAGAGGCCGCCGCCTATGTTACAAAGCTGCGCCAGATCCTGCGCTACCTGGGCACCTGCGACGGCAATATGCAAAATGGCAACCTGCGCGCCGATGTAAACGTGTCGGTCTGCCTGACCGGCCAGTATGAAAAGTATCAGGAAACGCAGGATTTCAGCCATCTCGGCACACGCTGTGAAATCAAGAACATGAATTCCATGCGGTTCATTCAAGCCGCCATCGATCATGAAGCGCGTCGCCAGATTGGCATCCTTGAGGCCGGCGGCGACATCGACCAGGAAACGCGGCTCTATGATCCGGACAAGAACGAAACCCGCTCGATGCGCTCAAAGGAAGAAGCGCATGACTATCGCTACTTCCCCTGTCCCGATCTGCTGCCACTTGAGATTGAGCAAGGGTGGGTTGATGACATCGCAGCAACGCTGCCCGAACTGCCTGACGCCCTCAAGGCACGTCTGATGGCACTTGGCCTAACCGACTACGACGCATCCGTGCTGACCGCCGAGAAGGAAAACGCAGACTTTTTTCTTGCTGTCGCCGAGGGTCGCGAGGCGAAGCTGGCCGCAAACTGGGTGATCAATGAACTTTTCGGCCGCCTGAAACAGGACGGACACGAAATCAGTGCCTCGCCGATTTCGGCCGCACAGCTGGGCGGGATCATCGACCTGATCAAGGCAAATACGATCAGCGGCAAGATCGCCAAGGACCTGTTCGAGATTGTTTACACCGAGGGCGGAGACCCCGCTGACATCGTCGAGGCCCGTGGCATGAAACAGGTGACAGACACCGGCGCCATCGAGGCGGCCGTGGATGACATCATCGCTGCCAACCCGGCTCAGGTCGAAAAAGCCAAGCAGAACCCAAAGCTCGCAGGGTGGTTTGTTGGCCAGGTCATGAAGGCCACGGGCGGCAAGGCGAATCCGAAAGCCGTGAACGAAATCGTGTCGAAAAAGCTGGCGCAGTAAACGCCTCAGTTTGCTCCATGATCAGCGCTCCGGTTTGCGGCACAGCTCATGCCCCGGACAAAGGCGCAGGCACCCCTTGCGTAGATATCGCTGCAAGCCAAAAGCCGCAGGGTGCTGACACATGTCACTGTTCGCACCGGGATGGTCTCTCATGGCAGGCCGCATGACGCGGCTGAGACTGATGTGCCGTCTGTACGACCGCAGTTCACGGCTGCTCGCGCAGCGCATGGCACCTGTTGCCCGCACGCCGCGCATGTTCATCTGAAACCGCGCGGGGGGGGCGACTCTGTGCGCGAGCCCTGCTAATTTGTGACGTCAAAAAAATGCGGGGGAACCCAATGTCAGGCTGGGAATACAAAGTGGTGCCAGCGCCCGCACGGGGCGAAAAGGCAAAGGGCATAAAGGGCGCAGAGGCACGGTTTGCGTTTGCCCTGCAACGCGTGATGAACGAGATGGGGGCCGACGGCTGGGAATACCAGCGCAGCGAAACGCTGCCCTCCGAAGAGCGCGCGGGTCTGGCGTCAAAAGTAACGACATGGCGCAATGTTCTGGTATTTCGTCGAATACTGGCAACCGATGCCCGCTATGAAGACGCTGATCCACATTTGTTGGCGGCGCCAGACGCGTCAGATGAGCCCGCGCCAGAAGCAGCTGCTCCAATTGTCGTTCCGGTCGAAGATGCCGGCGGCTTTGGCCATTTCGAAGCGATCACGCCATACGCGGACACCGAAGGTGCGACCGATCGTGATCCCCTGCTGCAACGCCTTGAAGAACTGCGCCAAAGCGAGGATGGCGCTGTTGAAGACCAGGGCAGAACACAGGATGTCTCGGATCCCGGGCCAGTGCTGCGAGAGCGCGCGGCCCGAATGCGCGGCAAGGACGATGATTTCGCCGCCGAATGATCGAACCTGCCTGTGTCCTTTGCAACGGCGCGTCGAAATCAGAAACAAGCGATCACTTTTGCCGCGACTTGCAAAATTTCATGCAAATCCCCCTACACACCCGGCGCGGATGGTCTAAGATCAGCCGCTCGAGTCGTTGAGGTGCTAAAATGAGCAAAACAGATCCCTTCGGTTTTGATATGTCTGTCGGATCGGCCAAGAAGAAAAACCCACGCGGACGTCGCGGTATGACCGGTGAGTCAGAGACATCGACCCGCGTTTGCGATTTCGAGGGCTGCAACAAACCCGGCAAGTACCGGGCGCCAAAGGCGCCCGATGTGTTGGATGATTACTATTGGTTCTGCAAGGAACACATTCGCGAATACAATCTGAAATGGAACTTCTTCGACGGTAAAACCGAAGCGGAAATGAACGCGCAAACCACCAAGGACAAGGTTTGGGAGCGTGAAACAAAGGACTTCCGCGATCCCGAGGCCCGTGCTTGGGCGCGGCTGGGGATCGAAGACCCGCACCAGGTGCTTGGCAACAACGCCACACGCAACCCCGGACGCAATGCCAACACCGGCGGCAGCACGCGCCGCCTGCCACCGACAGAGCGTCGCGCGGTTGAAATCCTTGAGGCCAAGGATCACTGGTCCAAAGCAGAGGTTCGAAAGGCCTACAAAAAACTGATCAAAGTGCTCCACCCTGACATGAATGGCGGAGATCGCAGCCAGGAAGAGCAATTGCAAGAAGTGGTCTGGGCCTGGGATCAGATCAAAGACAGCAGGAACTTCAAGTGATCAGGCGGGTGTTGACCGGGCTTTTGATGCTCGGCTCACCTGTATTGGCCGCAGAATGGACCATCCTACCGGAGCAGTCGACGCTCCGGTTTGAGACAGCGATCACCTATCCCATTGGTGATCCGCCACGCCCGGTCACTGGCGGCCTTCCGATCCGTGACGGACGCGTGCTTTACGATCCAAGCCTGCTGGATAAGGCGGAATTGGACATCACGCTGGACGTGGCTGCGATCAGCGTCGGCGATTTGGGTCTTGATCGGGAACTCCGCGGCGGCACGTGGTTGGGGGTGCGACGGTTCGCCGTGGCCCGTCTGCAGGCCAAGGGGTTCGAACAGATAGGCGCGGGCCAGTACCAAACCCAAGCCACCTTGATCCTGCGCGGCACCCCGCAAGTTCTGCCCGTTGTTTTTGGCGTGACCTTTGAAAACGGCCAGGCCATCGCTACGGGCACAGCCAAGGTCGACCGCTACGCCTTCAGGGTAGGCGCCAGCGTGCCCGAAACAGTGACCCCCCGGTTCGTGCCCATCTGGTTCACGGTCGTTGCAGACGAGGTTTCACCCTAGTCTGACACCCGCCCGGCACCGGTTTGCGCCTGCTGCGCAGTGACCGAAAGGCAATGTTTTATTGCAGCGACCTGCGCGCCCGGGCACCCAGCGCTTGCATCAGCGCATCCGTGACCGTTCCCTGATCCGACCCTGGCATCTGTAACAGATCGCAGTTCGCCTGTGCGACCGCATAGAGTGTCGGCGCCCCGGGTTTGCCGTCCACCGGACCCCCGTAATGGCCAGAGGCGTTCAGCATGGCTTGCAGCAGGCTGGCATTTCCAACCAACGGTAGTCGACCCAGCCGCAGAATGCCCACGGTGACCCCATTGGGCGGCCGCAATCCCGCAGCACCACCGGAGCATATTCCTTTTCGAAATCTTCCTGAAAGACTTGCAAGATCATGGCCTTGCGATTGAACCGGCGCATGACACAGCACAGCACATCGGCCATGCCCTTGAAATTCATGACGCCCTCGGGATCCTTGGCAGGATCGCCGCCCGCACTGTTGCCCAGCAGCACATTCCGAAACGGACAATAGCCCGGTTCATAACAGTGGATCAGGTCATTCTGCGCCTGAAAGCTGCGCAATTGCCCAGTATCGCCGGCTGTGATCGGACCGGTGATGCGGATCACCCAACCAGGATACTGCGAGGCCACCCTCATCCCAGATGCTGTCCAGTGGCGAGCTGTACGCCGCTTCGGTCCCGTGGTTACGCATGACCCTGTATTCAAGCGGCGACACATTCAAGCGGCGACACCATCGCACGCCATTCTGCGTCGGTGCGTGTGACCTCAAACCGCTTGTCAGCACTTGAAACGGGTGTTGCAACAGCGGTGCCCAAGGCACTCAGGAAAACGGGTCGGAACATTCCATACCCCCCTTTCCGACCAGATTTGCCGATCTAGGTAATTTGAGGCAAAAGCGCGGCCTGCACAATCGCGTGACATCGGCGTCGCCCTGATGGCAAATTGTACCCTCGCGGGCCTTGCCCCGACTGCCGATATGGTGCACGACAGGCCAGACGCAAGACCGGGTGATAAAGGACGACGGATATGGCCGACGGCATGATGGACATCGATGCAAAACCGACCGAAGAGATTTCTGTTCGCGATGTGTTTGGCATCGACACGGACATGACCGTCAAAGGCTTTGCAGACCGGACAGAACGCGTTCCGGATCTTGACACAACCTATAAATTCGATCCCGACACGACCTTGGCGATTCTGGCTGGGTTCTCGCACAACCGTCGCGTGATGATTCAGGGATATCACGGCACCGGGAAATCGACACATATCGAACAGGTTGCAGCCCGTTTGAACTGGCCCGCTGTGCGTGTCAATCTAGACAGTCACATCAGCCGAATTGACTTGATCGGCAAGGATGCGATCAAACTGAAAGACGGAAAGCAGGTCACTGCGTTCCAAGAAGGCATTCTGCCCTGGGCGTTGCGCAATCCGACGGCGATTGTGTTTGATGAATACGATGCAGGTCGCGCCGACGTGATGTTCGTGATCCAGCGCGTGCTTGAAGTCGACGGCAAACTGACTTTGCTTGACCAGAACGACGTGATCCACCCGCACCCCTATTTCCGTATATTTGCAACGGCGAACACGGTGGGGCTTGGCGATACGACCGGGCTTTACCACGGGACTCAGCAAATCAACCAGGGCCAGATGGACCGTTGGTCGCTGGTCGCCACGCTGAACTACCTGTCGATTGACGCCGAAAGCGCCATCGTGCTGGCCAAATGCCCGCATTACAACAATGAACGCGGCCGCAAGCAGATCCGCCAGATGGTGACTGTGGCAGATCTAACCAGAACAGCCTTCATGAACGGCGACCTTTCGACGGTCATGTCCCCTCGGACGGTTATCGCCTGGGCCCAGAACGCAGAAATTTTCCGCAACATCGGATACGCGTTCCGGGTATCGTTCCTGAACAAATGTGACGAGCTAGAGCGCCAAACCGTCGCAGAATTCTATCAGCGCTGTTTCGATGAGGAACTTCCCGAAAGCGCGGCCAGCGTCAGCATTGGCTAACAGATCTTTGGGCCAAAGTCGGCCCTGACATCTTTTGATTGAAGCCGCTTCACCATGTGGTGCAGCGGCTTTTTCGTGATCAGACCAACTCGGCCCTTTGTCACGGCTGGAACGTCACGGCTTTGCGGTCGCGCGTCCAGGAATTTCTTCGCCTGTTGCGCGGCCCTGCCTTCAGGGTTGTGCGGGCCGTGTTCAGGGGGGCCTTGCAGCCATTGAGCCAAGTAGCCAAAGGCCAGCCGGCCAAAGGACAACAATCAGAGCGCGAGATGTGGAAACCCTGTCACTCTTGTCTGTCATTCCTTTCTGTCCTGCCAACTGCGACTGCGCCCTCGTTTATCGTCCATCACGTTAGTCCAGACGTCAGGGCACCACACGACGCCATAAACAGCCCGCCAAGATTTGCAGGCAGCACCCACCTGCACCCGGCACATTGTCCTCTACTTCAGGCAAGAGTTTTCATCCTGCCTATTTTTTACCGTTTAATTTATGCTATTTGCATATATTGTAACCTTAATGAAAACTCTTGTCGTCGCATTGGTATGGGTTGCAGCGCACTGCTTTGCAGTCTTGCCAGCACGCGCAACTGTGATCGATCTGAACGCGCAAGCCCGCAGTTTCGCAGTGTGTGCTGGACGCTTGTCGGCACTGGTTGAACACCAATGGATGTTCGATGGCGCTGGCTCAGAGGATACACAGCTTCGCCGCGCGACGTTTCTCGAACTTCTGGACGCGGTTCTTCCGCATCTGCGCGATCGAGGCATCGACAGACATCACGTGCTACACTGGCGGATTGAGGCGAAACAGGCACAGGCCCAGCTTTTGCGCCGCGCCACATTCGGCAAGCCGGGGCGCACCATGCGGCAGGCGCGCATGACATCCACACAGTATATTCAGCACTGCAACAGTCTGTTGCTGGGCTAGTCCGCGTTTGGGCAGGGCTGCCCTTGGCGTCGAAATCAAATGCTCTTCAACCTATCAACATGCCTCGGTGTCACGTGCGAAAAGAACGCTGGGCCCGGCACCTGTGTCAGCCCGCCGCAGCTCTGGCAGTCAAGATCTGCAGGCAGTGCGTATATGCCCGGAAAAGATCGCAGGCCGTGCCTTTACCGCCGTTAGACGATTGCACTTGCCAGTACAAATGAGCTAATTGAGGGCAACTTGAGCACGATGGCTTTGGCTTGGGCATGCATATGCGATCACTATTGACCACGTCCCGACCCGGGGGTGGTCTGGGCTTGGTGATCGTTACGCAGACATGGTGGTCCGGGCATCCCCAACCGCCTCTGTGGCAAGTGCCAACCTTGGACAGGCCTCGGGCAAACAATCGATTGACGTGCCGGGCATGCAGTTGGATGATCCGGTGGAACTGAAAACCGGCGATTTGCGCCTGACGGATCTGGACAGCTTGAAATGAGCAAACCCCTCGACAACCCGGCAGAGCCGTTCAAAAAGGCGCTTGGCGAAGCAACCAAGGTCATGGCGAATGACCCAGAGCTGACGGTCAGCTATTCGGTGGACCCTTCGGGCGTTTCGGGGGATGCCATGCGTCTGCCCCAAGTCAGCCGACGCATGACCCGAGACGAGGTGATGCTGGCACGCGGCACCGCCGATGCCCTGGCGCTGCACCGGCGATATCATAATGCCAGCACCCATGCCCGGTTCGCCCCGCAGGGGGATCTGGCACGCGAGTTGTACGAAGCGATGGAGACCGCCCGCTGCGAAGCGATGGGCGCACGGGACATGCCCGGCACCGCAGGCAACATCGATCACAAGATCGGACACGAGGCCGCCCGTCGGGGCTATGATCAGATCCGCGATCGCAAAGACGCGTCTCTGGCCACGGCTGCGGGTTACCTGATCCGCCATCTTGCCACTGGTCGGGATTTGCCCGAGGGCGCGCGCAACGTCATGGACCTGTGGCGCGGGTTCATCGAAGACCAGGCCTCGGGAACGTTGGCAAACCTGCAAGATCGCCTGGCTGACCAGTCCGAGTTTGCAAAATTCGCCCGCCAGATCATCAGCGATCTGGGCTATGGCGATCAGTTGGGCGAAGACCCCGACCAGCTGGACGAGGATCAGGAAGAGGGCGATCAGGACGGCGCGGAAGAGGACCAGGATCCGGATTCGGCAGGTCAGGATGATCAGGACGAACAAGAGGCCGACGCCAGCCCTGAACAAAGCCAGGAAGACACGCAGGACAGCTCTCAGGCGCAGGTCACCATGGACGACATGGCCGATGAGGATCTGGGCGATGAAACCGAAATGCCCGAGGGCGAAGCCCCGCTTGAGCCCCCTGCCCCACAGCCGATCTCTGAGGCGGACCCGGACTATACGGTCTATGTGACCGAGTTTGACGAAGAGATCGCAGCCGAAGAATTGGCAGATGCAGCCGAGCTTGACCGGTTGCGCGCCTATCTGGATCAGCAACTGGAGCCCTTGAAAGGCGCAGTCAGCCGTCTGGCCAACAAGTTGCAGCGCCGCCTGCAAGCGCAACAGAACCGAAGCTGGGAGTTCGACCGCGAAGAGGGCATTCTGGACGCGGGGCGTCTGGCGCGTGTTGTGGCCAATCCGACCACGCCGCTAAGTTTCAAGGTCGAAAAAGATACAGAGTTCCGCGACACCGTGGTGACGCTGCTTCTGGACAATTCGGGCTCTATGCGAGGGCGGCCAATCTCTATTGCCGCGATTTGTGCCGACGTCCTGGCCCGCACACTGGAGCGTTGCAACGTCAAGGTTGAGATCCTTGGCTTCACGACCCGGGCCTGGAAAGGTGGCCAATCGCGCGAGACTTGGCTCAATGCCGGCCGGGAACAACAACCCGGTCGTTTGAACGACCTGCGTCACATCATCTACAAGTCAGCAGACGCGCCGTGGCGGCGGACACGTCCGAACCTTGGGCTGATGATGAAAGAGGGTCTTCTGAAAGAGAACATCGACGGCGAGGCACTTGAATGGGCGCACCGGCGCATGATCTATCGCCCCGAGGCACGCAAGATCCTTATGGTCATTTCAGACGGCGCGCCGGTTGACGACAGCACACTTTCGGTGAACCCGGCCAATTTCCTTGAAAAGCATCTGCGCGATGTGATCGCCATGGTCGAGCGACGCAAACAGGTCGAGTTACTGGCCATTGGCATCGGTCATGACGTGACACGCTACTACGAGAGGGCGGTGACCATAACCGACGTCGAGCAGTTGGCAGGCGCGATGACCGAACAGCTGGCATCGCTCTTTGATGCAGATCCGCGGGCACGAGCGCGCGTCATGGGTTTGAAACGCGCCTCTTAACTGTCAAGCACCGGTTTGTTCGATCCGCTGAACACCTGTACGTGGGCAAGCGGGCTATCCATGCCATATGTGGCTGCGGCGATACGCCAGGTATCACTTGCCAGCCGCAGCACAGACAGCACCGGATAGGATTGTTGGGACAACTGGTTTTCATGACACAGCAGTCTGGTTTCATGGGTTGAGACGATCGTCCCCGCGTCTCGGAACCGTGCCTCAACCACATGACGTACAAGCCTGGTCAACCCAATAGACGCATAATAGGCGCATATTTCGTCAAAGTGGTCACGCATCTCGCTATCAGTGCGCACCAGCCGTCTGCCCTGACTGCACTCCAATTCGTGGGGCAAATGGAAACAATTCGCAAAAGCAGTGCAATCGCGCGCCATCAAGGCTGCACCTGTACGGTCCAGCAGACTGTGTGCAACGTCGAAAGCAGTTCTATCGTCGTGCATGTCGTCTCCGTGGCCATGATAAGCCGCCCGCCAAGGGCCAAAATGTAACACAAAATGTAACAAAAGTTAACACATCCCGGCACAACATTGAAGCGATCTTCTTAGAATGAAACACCCCATAGGGGAAAATATGTGTTTCGCGGCCGTGACGGTGGTGACGCGCGTTCCTCTTGCGTCTTGCGAACAGCCCGATACTCTCGCCGCAAAAGGAGCACGTATGTTACAGAGTTTCGACGAATCTGCCTCTCCGGAGCATGGACCAAGCCGGCTGTCTGCGCTGCGTTCGGCGCTGATCGAAAATGACCTTGATGGCTTTCTGGTTCCACGTTCGGATGTGTACCAGGGCGAATATGTGGCGCCATGCGATGAGCGCCTGGCATGGCTGACCGGCTTCACCGGCTCTGCGGGATTTTGTGTGGCGTTGCGCGATACGGCCGGGATCTTCGTTGACAGCCGATATCGCGTTCAGGTCCGCGATCAGGTGGCCAGTGTCTTTTCACCTATTGACTGGCCAGAGACCTCTTTGGGGGCATGGGTATCAGCTCATTTGAGCAAGGGAACGGCCCTTGGTTTTGACCCGTGGCTGCACAGTGTGGCACAGCTGCGCGACCTCGAAGCGACCACACCAGGCATTCGCCTGCGTCGCAGCGCCAACCTGGTTGACGCAATCTGGGCGGATCGTCCTGATCCCCCCTTGGGCCGGATCTTTGCCCAACCCGTCGCCTTGTCCGGTGAAGCACATGAACAAAAGATCAAACGTCTTGCTGCATCTTTGGGCCCAGCGCAGGCTGCCGTGATCACATTGCCGGATTCAATCGCCTGGCTTCTGAACATCCGGGGAAGCGACATACCCCGCAACCCCGTTCCACATGCCTTTGCAATCTTGCGCGCAGACGACCGTGTCTCCCTCTTTGTTGAGCCCACCAAGGTCCAGGACCTTGGCGACCACCTTGGGCCGCAGGTTGACCTTTATGACCTCAAAGACTTTGAGCGCATGCTGCCCGATGTGATGGGTCCCGTTCAGATCGATCCTACGTCTGTGCCGGTGGCGGTTTTCGATCTTTTGCAGGCCGCGGGTGTACAAATCATAGAGGCACCGGACCCCTGCATTTTGCCCAAGGCATGCAAAACCGAAACAGAGATCGAAGGGACCCGCATTGCCCATCAGCGTGACGGTGCCGCCATGGTTCGGTTTCTGGCCTGGCTTGATGCGCAACCAACAGGCTCTTTGACCGAAATCGACGTCGTCCGCGCGCTTGAAGACGAACGTCGCGCCACAAATGCACTGCGCGACATCAGCTTTGATACAATCAGCGGCTCAGGTCCAAACGGCGCGATTGTGCACTATCGCGTGACGGAAAAGAGCAACCGGCGCATCACCAACGGAGATCTTCTGCTGATCGACAGCGGCGGACAATACGTGGATGGCACCACAGACATAACGCGCACTGTCGCAATCGGAGAGGTTGGGCAGGACGAGAAAGAGGCCTTTACCCGCGTGCTTAAAGGCATGATCGCTGTCAGCCGGGTGCGGTGGCCCAAAGGACTGGCGGGGCGGGATCTGGATGCTTTGGCCCGCGTCGCCCTGTGGGAGGCCGGTCAAGATTATGGCCATGGCACAGGCCATGGTGTTGGCAGCTACTTGTGTGTGCACGAAGGCCCACAGCGGCTGTCTCGAAGTGGCACGCAAGACCTGTTGCCAGGGATGATCCTGTCAAATGAGCCCGGTTTCTATAAAGAGGGCGCTTTCGGTATCCGGATCGAGAACCTGATCCTTGTGCAAGAGGCCGAGCGCTTGCCGCAGCAAACAGTTTCCTCCATGTTGACGTTTGAAACATTAACTTATGTTCCACTTGATCGACGCCTGATCCTGACCGGACTATTAACATCGGCGGAACGGACCTGGATTGATCGTTACCATGAAACCTGCGCCGCGCGGCTGTCCCCTCTGCTAGAGGGCGCCCCACTGCGCTGGCTAACGGAAGTGACACAGCCCCTGTGAACGCACCCATTTGGGGCATGCCTTTGCGGTTGGCTGGACTTGAGGAGTAGAGACATGACAAACCATATCACCATTCGTCGCGCAACCGGCACATGGGTCGTACGTGCCGGTGGCGCAGTTCTTGGCGAAAGCAAAGCCGCCCTTGAATTGACCGAAGGTGACTACCCGCCAGTGATCTATTTTCCGCAGGCCGATCTGGCGATGGCGTTTCTGGAAAAGACCGACTATGAAACGCGGTGTCCTCACAAGGGCACAGCCAGCCACTACGCGATCGTGACAAAGTCAAAGACATTGCAAGACGCGGCCTGGTGCTATGAGGCCCCGATCAATGAGGTTGTGCAGATCAAGGATCACGTCGCCTTCTACCCAAGCGAAGATCTGGCGGTGGAACAGCTGTAAGACCTGTGTCGTGCAGGTCGGACACTGTTGACACACACGACTTGGGCGAAAGATCATGAAACAGCGCTCTGTCATGAAGATCAGACAATATTTGCGGGCAATGCTTGGGCGGGTCCGCAGGCAAGGCGCGCAGCCGTTGTGCAGTTATTGAGTTCAAGACAGCAGGCTCAAGACAGCAGGCTCGGGACGGTGGGCTCGGGACGGTGGCTCCTGAACACTCAGCGCGGCCATTCCGCCGGGACTTGGGTCAGGATCAGCGATAGCCCGCTCGGGTCTGGTGTCGTGAAACGGGCACCGGACGCAACCTGACGGTGACAAGAACGGGTGCGGCGGTTGCCCGGCGGTCAGGCACCGCACTCAGATGGAGTGACATGGACTGCCTGTGATTTTTGGCTGCTCCGTCACTGCCAAAGGCAAGCTCGCAGCCAACGCGGCCAAGGCCTGCGCCATACGACCGGGATCTGCGCCCTGCCCAGACTGCTATGGGGCTTTCTTTGTCATTGGTGCGGCGCACCCGATCCCGGTGGCGACATGCAGGGGGTGACATGCAACAGCAATGCTCGTCTTCGGCGGTGCAGCGCAGCCAGCAACTGATGCATGTTGCCCAAAGGTCAGGGATTCAGGACTACCGGTTTCACCGGATGCGTGATTTGATGGGTCCCAGACTCGAAAAAGGCGATGTTCTGAACGGGACCAAAAGCGATGCTGCGACGCGTGACAACCGCAATTTTTCTAAGCGCCATGTCATTGGCAGCCTCGGTGCAGGGGCAGCCGGCCCCCGATCTGTTTGTCCTTGACCGTCTGGCGCAAAATGACCCGCCTGCCGCACTCTTGATGCTGAACGCGCTGCTCGAAGACACCCAGAACGACCAACTTGGCCCACGCGACTTGCAGGATCTGCATCGCATGCGTGCCGATCTGCTGTGGCGGGCCGGTGAAAGGCTGGCCGCTGCCCGACAACTTGAAGCTTTGGCGCACCTGACACAAAGGCACCGTGACGCACTGTTGACTGACCCGGCGCCGATTTGGCGCGAAGCCTCGCAGGCCTTCGAAATTGCGGGCGATCTTGCCGCGGCCAACCGCGCGGCGAAGGCCCTTTTGCGCGAACAGAGCGCCGTGGCACGTCCCCCCGAAGTGCTGACCCGGACCTTGCAGCGGCTCCGCTATCTGGCCAATGAAACAGGCGACAGATCAGAGGTCGACCGTCTGACAACCCAGATTGCCCAATTGAACGGTACGGCCCCCCGGCAACCGACCCGCGGGACGCCGCGCGCGCACACCGAGGTCGATCTGTTCTATGCCACCGATCGCGCCCGCTCGGGCCGCAGTGACCCGGCCGAGTTCTACAGTGGCGCGCGTGGCAGCGGGCTGGAACTCGGGGTGGTCACCGTCACCATACCCGAAGGCCACCGCCCCGGCGTTATGGAACAGCCCAGCATCTGGCGGCTTGAGTTCAGCGACAATCCTGCCCGCCATATGGTTCTGAACAAGATCGATCCGATGGGGCCCCGGGACTATTTCGGCCGCATGGCTCGCGCGCTTGATCAAGCCCCACGGCGTGAAGTGTTTGTCTATGTCCACGGCTTCAACATCACGTTTGAACAGGGCGCGCGGCGGGCTTCGCAACTGGCCTATGACATCGATTTTGATGGTGTCCCAGTGCTGTATTCCTGGCCGTCCCGCGGCACTGTCATGGGGTATGTGGCCGACAGCGCTGCGGTTCGGCTGAGTGCCCGGCGGCTGACGCGCTTTCTGACCGATCTGCGGGCGCGCACGGGCGCGCAGACCGTTCACCTGATCGCCCACAGCATGGGCGCGCAGGCTCTGGCCGAGGCGATGGAGCTGATCGCCTTTCAGCAGCAGGAACGTCAGCCGCCAATCTTTGATCAAGTGCTGTTCGCTGCGCCCGATATTGACGCAGGACTGTTCAGCGCGATGCTTCCGGTCATTCGACCTCTTGCCAAGCGTGTAACGCTCTATGCGTCGGAAACCGACTGGGCGCTTCAGGCCTCGCGCAGGTTGCACGGCGATGCGGCGCGCGCCGGGCTGGGCGGGCAGGCCACCATGGTGCATCCAGCGATGGACAGCGTCGACATGTCAGTCCTGGGCGAAGACATGCTGGCGCACAACTACTTTGCCGACGGCAGCTCGGCATTGGCGGATATCATGACGCTCTTCTGGCGCAACCTTGATCCGTCACGCCGATGTGGTATGTCGCAGGCCCCGGCAACTGACCGCATCTACTGGGAATACCGAGGCACAGATTGCGCAGATGCCCATTTGATGAGCGTGCTTGCCATGCTGCGACGCACCGATATCAATGACCCGGCAGAGGCCCGTGATGCCCTGGCCCGCACGGTGTTTGACCCCGACTTAAAGGCCAAGCTGGAACCCGTGGTCATGGAACTTTTGTCGCGCTAACGCGCCCGTTTGCCTGACTCCGAAGGCGCAACTTCCCCGGCACTCGGTGCCAGTCGGAACGTGAACTTGTGCGCATTACGCGAGCCCTTTGCTCTGATCGCCATAAGGTGATCCCGGATGCTGGTGCATGACCAGCCTGCGATCTCTTCGGGCATGCGGGCACGCGTCAGGACGTTGCAAAGCGTGTACGCCAAGGCATGCCTCTGAAGGCTTGCATCATTATCGCGGAACCGCCCTAAGGACAGCCATGTCCAGCGAAAGGCGTATTGCCGACCTTCATGAGGTTGGTCGCGCACAGGGCCAGATCCCGCGCCAAGCAGTGTCGCGGCGATTTTCCGACTTTAGTTTACAGGATTTGTTCCCCCGAAAGACTTTGATCTGCCTTACAGAGTTATTGGTCCAGACAGACAATTGTTAAACTGGGTCAACTGAGGTCGACAATGCGGACGAAGATTTAGTTTCGGTCATTCGCCCGAGCCTCGTCAACCTAGGCCGAACCGGTCATACGTGGGAATGACCTGATCTCTTATCTCTGAACTTTGCCAATCCTTTCGAGTTGTTTAGGATCATGCGGCAGGACGACATCTATCGAAAATGAAAGCCGCGATACGCTTTCGCTACGCATTTCGCCTGTTCCACCGAGTGAGGCTTCGACAACAAAGATCTTTGCCTTGGCCTCTGCGCCGGCTTCTGCCGTCTTTGACGCAGTGATTGCGACATCAAAGTCTAATCTTGTTCTTGGGGCGACGAAAGCTTGCGACATTGCATTTTCCTGCGTGCCGGGATTTGCCATCCCTCCATGTGTCTGAAGCGCTGTGCCGGCAGATTTGACCGCTTCGGCGATATCGACTATCGAGCCGCTGATAAAGTCCTTTGGATCCATTTGACATTTCCCGAAACGCCTTGCCCTTATCCTGCACTTGATCACAGTTTTTACTGCAGTTCATCAAAGGGTTATATTGTGTGCGTTCAGCAAAGTCGACCCTTTCAAAACTCGGATCCCAGCGCATTGCTGCCCTTCGTTGCTCGCCCTGCATCCGCCTTCATGGGGTCAGAAGTGCCATTCACAGCAAAGCGGCGATTTGCAGGATTTCGCCCTGTCCGCAAGCGCCCCTTCGATGTGCTTTTCGACTGTGCCGCGCGGATTACAGACGCGGATGACCAAGTCCGGCTCCATCAGCGGGGTGTGGTGGCCACACAACCCACGCGAGCCTGCTCTGCGAAGCCAAAACGCCGAGAGACATCGCAACCCGCCTTGTATGGCGTCACTTCCTCTGATCGCGGCGGCTAGCTGTGCTCTTCGGCGGCGGTCGCGGCCAGGGCGCGGTTGTAGGCCTTCAAAGCGTCGACGTGATACAGCACCCCTTGTAGGGTCGGCGTGCCGTCGTCATCGACCGTCACCACCGGCAAATAGGCTGCGCCAGACTTGTCAAACAGCGGCAACGCCACCTCAAGCGTTGCGGATTGGCGCACCCAGATGCCTTGGTCGATCATGCTTAGCACCTTTTCCTCACTGGCCGATCCGGGATCGGTCGGCTTGCGCATGACGCCCTGAACGCGGAACATCGCCAGCAGATAGGCCTGCGGACCGGCCGCAAGATGCACGTTGCGCCGTTCCAGCTGTGTCAGAAAGAACGACCGATCCACCAGGCGCGAGGCCACGGCGGTGGACATCGAGACCGAGACCATGACCGCCAGCCCGGTCTGCCAGTCTCCCGTCAGCTCAAAGACAATCAACGTCGTCGAGATTGGCGCGCCCAGCACCGCCGCCGCGACGGCCCCCATGCCTGCCAGTGCATAAAGCGTCTCGGCCCCCGAAATCTCGGGCGCGATCCCGGTGGCGATCAGACCAAAGGCCAATCCGGTCAATGCCCCCACCATCAACGACGGAGAGAACATACCCCCGCCCATGCGCCCCCCCATGGTCACAGCCACGGCGATGACTTTGAAAATTGCGAAGACAACGGCATTCCACAGAACCAGATCCGCTGTCAGGGCGCGCTCAAGCGTTTCATACCCGACGCCAATGATATGAGGGTATTGCAGAGCCATAAGCCCCAAAATCATGCCGGCCAGCGCCGGACGCAGCCAATGGGGCAGACCCAACCGGTTCTGTATGCGTGTTTCCAGATCGTCTGCAAAGAATACCGCGCGCATCATGATCACTGCGATCAGGCCGCTGGTCAGGCCAAGCAGCAAAAAAGCGGGCAATTCAAGATAGAACTCAAGCACGCCCTCTTCTACCAGGGTGAACTCGGTCACGTCTCCGAAGGCCAGCCTGTTGATCACCGTTCCCGCCGCCGAAGCGATCACGATCGGCGCAAAGGCATGCAGCGCAAAATGGCGCAGGATCACCTCTAGCGCGAAAAGTGCCCCCGCGATCGGCGCATTGAAGCTGGCAGAAACGGCGGCGGCCACGGCGCAGCCCAGCAAGTCACGGCCCGTGATACCATCCGCACGTATGGTGTTGCTGACCCAGGACGAAATCAACGCAGCGATATGCACAACAGGCCCTTCCCGTCCGGTGGACCCGCCCGTAGACAGGGTGATCATCGAACACAGTGCCGAAGCCATCCCCGCCTTTTTTTCCACCCGCCCATCATTCAAGGCTGCCCCCTCGATCACATCAGCAACCGATCGCACGCGCCCATCCGGCGTGCCATAGTGCAGCAACAGCCCCACCAGTATGCCCCCAAGCATCGGGATAAGAACCACGAGGTACCACGGCAAAACCTCGATGAAACTGGCCAGGGTATTCACGTCCGGCGTGCCGTAGACCAATGCCTGCAGGCCCTCGATCGCATATCGGAACAGGATCGCTGCAAACCCCGCAGCACTTCCGATCACGAGGGCTATGAACCAAAACTGGATCTGGCCGGGTCCTTGGTGGCGCAGCATATCCCAACCACGCGCGCACATGGCCGCAGTTTCACCCACCTGTCGTTGCAAGGCATTTTGCGGCGTGCGCGGCCTTTGGGCCATTCCGTTGGGTCCTTTCCGGTCTTTTTCCAGTCTTTTCCCGGCAGCGAAGCGGGACTATGATCGCGATGAGACCCCGGAGCAGGAGCCAATCATGACCATCGTCACCGCGCTCGACGCGTTATCTCTTTTCCTAGGGCAACGTCTGAGCCGCTCCAAGCACGATCTTGAGCAACACGGCAACTCTGAAGCACATTATCGCGCCGCACCACCCGATGCGGTTGCCTATCCGACCTCTACCGAAGAGGTCGCACACATAATGCGCATCTGCACAGAGCACGGCTGCCCGGTCATTGGCTTTGGCGCGGGCACATCGCTTGAGGGTCACACAGCCGCTGTTCGCGGTGGCGTTGCAGTCGATTTCAGTCATATGAATCAAGTCCTTGAAGTCCGACCCGAGGATATGACCGTAACGGTGCAACCCGGCATCACACGCATTGCACTGAACGAAGAACTCCGCGCGACTGGCCTGTTCTTTCCCGTCGATCCGGGGGCTGACGCCTCTTTGGGGGGGATGGCCGCCACACGGGCCAGCGGCACAACGACCGTGCGCTACGGGACAATGAGAGACAACGTACTAGGGCTAGAGGCGGTGCTGGCTGATGGCCGAGTGATCCGCACCGGCGGACAGGCGCGCAAGACCAGCGCCGGGTATGACCTGACCGGATTGATGGTCGGGTCCGAAGGCACACTTGGTCTGATCACCGAACTGACCCTGCGCCTGCACGGCCAACCCGAGGCCGTCTCGTCGGGCGTATGCGCCTTTGACAGCTTTGAGGGGGCAGTGCAGGCGGTCATTGAAACCATCCAGTCGGGCATCCCCATGGCGCGCATCGAATTTGTTGGCGCCGATGCGGCCGCCGCGTTCAATGCCTATGCAAAGATGGATCTGCCAGAAGCGCCTCACCTGATGATAGAGTTCCACGGCAGTGATGCCGCCGTTGCCGAACAATCGGAACGCTTTGGTGAAATCGCGCAGGCAAACGGAGGCCAAGAATTTCGTTGGTCCACCAAGGAAGAGGAACGCCGCGCGCTATGGGCGCTGCGTCACAACGCCTATTATGCCATAATCGCACTGGAAAAAGGCGCGCGTGGTCTGGTGACTGACATCTGCGTGCCGATTTCGCGGCTCGCCGAAGCGGTCGAGGAAACGCGTGCCGATATTGCCGCATCACGTATCCAGGGCCCCATTGTCGGCCATGTTGGCGACGGCAATTTTCATGCCGTTCTCCTTGTGCATCCGGATCGGCCAGAGGATCTGGAGGAAGCAAAGCGCCTGTCCCACCGTATGGTCGAACGCTCTCTTCGATTCGGGGGCACCTGCACCGGCGAACACGGCGTGGGTATGGGCAAACTGGACTACATGGCCGCCGAACATCAGGGCGGATGGGATGTCATGAGCGAAATAAAGCGTAGCCTTGATCCTCAGGGCATTTTGAACCCAGGCAAGGTCGTGCGCCAGAACTGATGGGGCACGATCATGCCAGAGGTCGGTGCAGCGCGGGGCCGTACAGCGCACTGGCGCGGTCTTCGAACGCGCGAACAATCCGCTGCATGGCCTCAAAGAAAAAGAGACCTGCGGCTTTTTGCAAAATCACATTCTTGAATTCGAAATCTACATCGAACGCCACCTGGCAGCCGCCTTCGACATCGTGAAATGCCCAGTTCGACACAAGATGTTTGAACGGGCCATCCAGATACTGAGTTTCGATTCGTTTGGTCTCGGGCCAAAGCACGACCCGGCTGCCAAATTTTTCCCGAAACACTTTGAAGCTGACGACTAGATCCGCCAGCATGAGTATATGATCGCCCCGATCGTCACGAGACCTGATACGTGCGGCAGCAGTCCAAGGCAGAAACTGCGGATAGGCTGCGACATCGGCCACCAGGTCGTACATTTGTTGCGCGGTATACGGCAAAACGCGGGTCTCGGAATGTGTTGGCATCTGCGCCCATTTGCTCCATGACAGTGGCGCGGGTGTCGTATGTTGGCGGCAGGAAATCAAGGGTGAGACATGACAGAGCGTCCTTATGTCATCGATGAAATGATCTCGGCCAAGGCAATTGCCGCCAGGATCGAAGAATTGTGCCGAGACATTCACAAGGAATACGGAGACACCGACAAACTGATCGTTGTGGGTCTACTGCGTGGATCTTTCGTGTTTATCGCTGATCTCGCGCGCGAGCTGGACCTGCCGGTCGAAGTCGACTTCATGGAGGTCAGCAGCTATGGCGACGCCATGGAAAGTTCCCGCGAGGTGCGCATTCTCAAGGATTTGCGCGGGCAGATCGAGGGACGGGATGTCCTGGTGGTTGAAGACATTGTCGACACCGGTCATACGCTGAACCATGTGATGGCGCTATTGCGGTCACGAAACCCGCATCGGCTGCGCTCGATCGCGCTGCTCGACAAACCGACGCGGCGCGAGGTGGACTTCAAATCCAGTTGGATCGGATTTGAGATACCCGACGAATTCGTGGTCGGCTACGGCATTGATTTTGCACAAAGAAATAGAAACCTGCCATTCATTGGATCGGTTCGTTTTACCGACCCGGACTAAGTCACGCAGTCACAGCACTCCGACCGGCGAAATCCCGGTAAGCGATGATATGCAAAACACATGTCACACAGCGCCCGCGTGGAAAACTGCGGGCCTGAACAGCAGACCGGGATAATACCATTGGTTCAAGCTGCCGGGCAGGTCCGCCCTGCTCGAAACAACGGAACATCTTGTCTGCCCGCAGCGATATGATGCAGGCAGTCCAGACCATTCATTTCGCCACGCCCCTTTCCCCAAAGTCGCCGACACGTTCAACAAACCTGAAACCGACATCCACCAAGATAGAAATCGTTCTTGCAGGGGCCCTTCGCAGCCTTGGTGAAGAGGCTCCGTTTCAGCCAGATACAGCAGATGACATGACCTCAATCAGGACGCGGGCTCCCGATCTGGGCTGTTTCGCACAGGTCAAAGCCGGCGATGGCCTCAGACGATTGGAGGTTCTGCGTCAATGCCAAGCGCAGTCATGTGAAACAGTGGAGGGACAAGATATCTGCGCGATCGGACACTGCATTTGCACAAAATTTGACCTTTCCGCTAGAAGAGTGGTTGTATGTCGTGGGTCATTCTTTTCACGAGTGGCGCATTAACCAGGGAGAGGGAAGATGGAAACACTTATCGCACAGGCACTCGGTGGCGCACTTGGCGGCGCCGCGGGTGGAAAAGTCGGGCCAGGCAGCGGTGGCATGGGAGGCATCGGAAACTTGATCGCCGGTGTTGTCGGCGGTGTGGGCGGCGGTCAGTTATTGGGCGGTCTTCTGGGTGCAGCTGGTGGTGACGCAGCCGGTGGCATGGATATCGGCGCAATGGCCGGTAATCTGGTCGGTGGCGGCGTTGCTGGTATGGTCGTCCAGCAAGTCGTCGGCATCGTTATGAAAAATATGAAGGGCTGATTTTCCGGTCAGGAACAGCTTGGCAGGGTCGCGTTGTTAAGACCGCGACCCTTTTTTTTGCAAAAAGGCTTCATCTCCAGGCTCAGCCAAGGTTTGCAACCTGTGCGACGATGGAAACCATGACAGAAGGTGCAGCACTGATAGTGACAGACATGTTGTAAAGCCATCAGCACTGAATGCAGGCGCGCATGCCCTTGCATTTCCAAGCGGGCTTTTCGCCCTTTGCCGACATGTCTTGGATCCACGTGTATTCAGTCTAGGTTGGCAAGCCGGCCCAACAAGGCCCACGCACAGTGAGGATCGGCTGCCTGTCCTGCCGCCACCCAGCACCTCTATGGGTGTCCAACACTGTGGCAGATGACGGGTAACATGGGCTTCATCGCCGCTATGGCCGGCTCTTGTTCAGGATCTTTGTGCAGGGCCCTTTGGGACAATGGCGCAAAGTACCATGCCGCTCTTGTCCAACGAAGGACCGATCAAGGTGCGCTGGCCCGTCAGAGCAGTTGCGTTGCGCATCTGCGTGTCAGATTTCACCAAGCTGATTCACCAGTTCTAAACGAACCCGAGCAAACATGACTGTTGCGTCCGACCAGCTTCAGCGGGTGCCCGCCCCTTTGAACGGCCAAATTTTACTAAAATCTTTCGCATGCGCGCACCAATTTGGGTGATCAAGGCAGGCATGAAGCGGAGAAACAGCTGAAAGATGGCGACCTCCTAACGCTGCGGCATAACATGGCGGTTTTGAAGACCCTGTCAATTCTCGCAGATACAGGAATATGACACATGACGAAAGACACGCGCTGGCTGACCAGATCCGATCTGGAACGCGTCGGATGATAAAACAGGCGCTCGTGGCTAAGCTGAGCGCATAGCCGTTTCAGCTTGCCAATGCGCCTACATCACAGGGACATCTGAATATCGGCCTTTATGGCCTCCTACCAGAGCGCGAAATTATGACCGGGGTTGGCCCCAAGGCCGTAAAGGGTCTACGCATTCGAGATCGGGGACATTGGCTAAGACAGCGCAGTTCACCTCTTCGATTCTGCCGTCGGACCCGGTCCTGGCCCAATCCGTCCAGAAAGCGCTGGCCGCGCTTCTTGGTCCGAACGCGGCGGGGCTTTTCACCACCACGATGTCCCGGTCAAACACGGGAAACATGTCCGGACCACCAACGTCATCGAAAGTACCTGCGCCACTGTGCGCCACCGGGCCGGTACAACCAAAGGCTGTCCGGGTCGCACAACCGGGTTGGCGATGGCGTTCAAACTCATGATCTCAGCACTCGGGACTGGGCACAACCCCGGGGGCGCAAACCGCATGCCCGAAATCATTCAGGGCATGGCCTGTGTCGACGGCCTCAAGCACCGTCAACCGGCCGCCTGATCAAACCGTCACCAAACTTTCGATCTTAGCTCATTCGGGGTTCAATGCATCCTGACCCAATAGCGATTTACGCCAAAGAAGCGCCTCTTGCTGCGTCGCAAGAACGAATGGCTCTTTGCCCTCCAGATAACCATCCTAGGTGGCGTTTCGGGATGAGGTGAGTTTGGCCTTGAGCGCCGAATACTCTGCGGCTTTCCCCGGATGCTCTACAAGATAGTCGCGAAACGCCAGATGGCGCTCAATGTGGGCAGAGCCTGTTTGGAAAATGTGCAGATGGTGCGTGCGCTTGCCAAGACCATCACCTTTTCGGAAGTATCGCCGCCCGGCAATTCCGAACGCACCCATCACTTCATATCCGAGACCTTCAAACGCACCCGATTTGCTGTCGATTTCTTTCAAGTCCGACACCGCACCAAGGATATCAATGATTGGCTTCGCAAGGATTCCCTCTATCGACGTGCTGCCAATATGATGCAGCTCAATTTCAGTGCCGCTTAATCCACTTTGTATGGCATGCGCCTCGCAGAGGAATGCGTGTTTCCACTCGGGTTTGTGCGGAACGACATGGTCAACCATACGTTGGCACCCCCAAATCACCCGGACCATTCCGACGTTTATTCATCAGTCTCTCTTTCGTGTCTGCCCACCAACGGCGCCCTGCTGTGTACCGCGTCCTCTGAGTTAAGCGGTGTCAGCAGCGCAAGGCGAGAGCGTCAGTTCGTCAAGACGTTTGATTTACCCAACTGCGATGGGACTGAGAAGACATACTAACCCGACCTGCCTATCAAAGGTTGGAAATTTTGCGGAATCGATAAGTGTACGCAGCAGAGCCAGGGGCTTGCGCCGTGTTCAGAGTTGGCGATCTGACGATCCGGATATGAAGCCGTGCACGGCGCCGTACCCGCATCTGCGACAGCAGCAGGATATAGCTTGGTGGAGGCACGGTTGCACAGGTCAGGCGGCCGTTTTGAAAAACCCGGAACGTTTCCAGTCTGGACGCAAACTTGCGCCTGCGCCTCCGGGATCTTTGACAAGTCTCTCAGGTGATGTTTCCGCAAATCCTGTCTGACGCGTCAAATCGGCTGCAAATCACCCTTTGGCGCAGCCACATCATGAAATGCCGGTTTGTGGGTGACCATGGTATCGCGCAACGATCCCACAGGTCGCACACAGCGCCTCTCAATCAAGGGAACTGTGCAAGAATTGCTACCCTCTCTGCGAATTTACGCGGTACACTTGGTGACCTGACCATGCATAGTGACAGAATCTTTATATCATTTTTGGGAGAGCCGATATGAAACGCGTAATCGCGGCAGCAGCCATCCTTTCCACTTTCGCCGGCAGCATCGCGCTGGCACAAGGTAAAGTCCCCTTCCCGGTCAAGGCACGGCAAGGCCAAATGGCCACCATGGCGATGAGCCTTGGTGTTCTTGGCGGCATGGCACAAGGCAAGACGGAATATGATGCGGCCGCGGCCCAGGCGGCAGCCAACTCTTTGGCCGGTATCGCCATGATTGACCCGGATATTCTTTGGCAAGATGGCACCGCCGAGGGGACAGCATCACTTCCGGCCATCTGGGACGATGCAGATGCCTTTGCAGCCGAATGGGCCAAGTTTGTCGCGGGCGCTGAAAAGGCCGTCGCCGAAGCAGGGACAGGCAAAGATGCGCTTGGACCGATTTTGGGCGCAGTCGGAGGCACTTGCAAAAGCTGCCATACGTCGTTCCGCGCGAAATAATGCGCCGTTTCCTAAGGGTCTTGGTTCTGGCGGCGGTCCTCGCAGCCGGGATCGGACTTTGGCTTACTCGCGCAACGCCCCTGCCGCATGACACCTTTGCCGGACTGACCGGGGACGCAGCCCGCGGCGCGCAGGTTTTTGCTGCCGCGGGCTGTGCCTCGTGCCATGCGGCGCCAAAAGCACAAGGCGACGCCAAGCTTGTTCTGGCCGGAGGTCAACGCTTTGTCTCGGACTTTGGCACTTTCCTTGCACCGAATATTTCTTCGGATAACACCCACGGCATTGGCGGATGGAGCCTGAACGACTTTGGGACAGCCGTGATGCGCGGCGTGTCTCCCGAGGGGCACCACTATTATCCCGCCTTTCCCTACGCAGCGTATGCAAAGATGACACAACAGGATCTGGTCGATCTGTGGTCATATGTTCAAACACTGCCCGCCAGCGATACCCCATCACAGCCTCATGAAATCGGCTTCCCCTTCTCTGTCCGGCGCAGCGTTGGCGGTTGGAAGCTCTTGTTTTCAAAAGAAACCTGGGAAATGGATGCGCCAACCCCTGAACTGGAGCGCGGGCGTTATCTGGTTGAGGCCCTGGCCCACTGCGGGGAATGCCACACGCCACGCAACGCCCTGGGCGGATTTCAGACCGGAAAGTGGCTGGCCGGGGCACCGAACCCCTCGGGCCAGGGCAATGTTCCAGCTTTGACGCCGAATGTGCTGACCTGGGATGCGGCAGACATTGCCTACTACCTGGAAAGCGGCTTTACACCCGAATTTGACAGCGCAGGAGGCCACATGGTGGCCGTGATCGAAAATTTCGCGGTGTTACCGGCCCAAGACCGAGCGGCTGTTGCAGCCTACATCAAGGCTTTACCAGCCCCCACTGACTGAAAAACCCCACGCGGCACATCCACGCCGCGTGGACCACCAATGCGCATTTGCGCATCATGACCGATCTATTCCACGCACGGTCCAGGCGTCTTCAGCCCTTGGCCAGCTTGGCCTCACGTGCAGCGCGCAGCTGGGCAAAATCATCGCCCGCATGATAGGAAGACCGCGTCAGCGGTGTCGCCGAAACCATCAGAAAGCCCTTGCCGTATGCCGCTTTCTCGTATCCCTTGAACTCATCCGGAGTTACGAACCGATCCACCGCATGATGCTTTGGAGTTGGCTGCAGGTACTGCCCAATGGTCAGGAAATCGATGTCCGCAGCGCGCATGTCCTCCATGACCTGCATCACGGCCTGACGATCTTCACCCAAGCCGACCATGATCCCCGATTTGGTAAAGATCGATGGATCCAGCTCTTTGACCCTTTGCAGCAGTCTTAGCGAATGGAAGTAGCGCGCGCCCGGACGCACTTCGGGATACAGGCCTGGCACAGTTTCCAGGTTGTGATTGAACACGTCGGGCTTTGCGGCGACCACCACCTCCAGCACCTCAGGGGCGCATCGGATGAAATCCGGGGTCAAAATCTCGATTGTCGTGTTCGGAGACCGATGCCTGACTGCACGGATCGTCTGAGCGAAATGCTCGGCGCCGCCGTCTTTGACATCGTCCCGATCGACCGAGGTGATCACAACGTGGTTCAAACCAAGCTTTTGCACCGCATGCGCCACGCGGCCCGGCTCAAACGGATCCAGGTCTTCGGGTGGTTTTCCGGTGGCAATGTTGCAAAATGTACAGGCCCGTGTGCAAACATCCCCCATGATCATCATGGTGGCGTGGCCCTGGCTCCAGCATTCACCTGCGTTTGGGCAACCGGCCTCTTCGCAAACAGTCACAAGGTTGTTTTCGCGCATAATCCGGCGCGTTGTATTGTAGCCTTCGCCGCCGGGGGCTTTCACCCTGATCCAGTTCGGCTTCTTGGGCTGCGGGTTGTCCGGGCGGTGTGCCTTTTCTGGGTGCCGCTGCTCGGGTATCTTGAGGTCCCGCATTGTAAATTCCCCCTGAACTCTCCGATGGCTGTCTCTAGCATACCGTGCTGCAAAGGCCAGTACCAGTCCTGCATAGCTGTCATGCAGTGGCAGGACGCTCTGGCACGCGCAGCCCCCCGCGACGTCTTTCTAACCGACAATGAAGACAACAAACACCTTGGAGATGGCCACGGATGAACGGCCATCTTGGCATGTGTATTTGAAACCGCATGCCCCAAACAATATAAGGTTTTCCGGCACTCCGTTTCGGATTTGGAAACAGTCTTCGGGCCAAATCAGAGGACGGCCTGAAGGTTTCAAAACACTCTTCTTGCGCAAAAGACCAAGGCCGGGCGTTTGGCCCGGCCTTGTTTTGCATCATCCAATCATCTGGCTCGCGTCACCTTGACTTTCATAATGTCTGCGCAACCGCTGCAACGCGATCCGCAAGACAATCTTGCCCGAGCGAGACGACCAACCCATGTGCTTTTCGGTCGCCTCCAGTCCCTCTAGCAGACAACAGCACCGCAGCACCACATCGCCCAATCCCGGCCCAAGTTCAGCCAAAGCCTTTTCGAACCGCGCGCGCGCCGCGTCCGGCCCGCCAGAGCGCCCGCCAAGACCCGAAGTCCCCGAAACACCTGCCGTCAGAAAATGATCCCAGTTCTGCGCCAAGCCCGGTGACATTTGTGCCAATTCAAAGTCTTCGCGCAGACGCTCGCCCGAGCGAACAAGATCAACTGCCAGAAAAGGTGTGCCATCCTTGTTTCGTCTTCGAGCCAGCGTCGCCAATGGCGTTTCAACATTCAAAGCACCGCGTTTTGGTTTTTTTACCGGTGTCGAGTGTTGAAAGTCAGGACAGGATTCGGCAAACCCACGCGCGGCATTTTCAGCTTTGGCAACCAAACGTTGAGCCTCTGCGCGACCCGCCGAAGTGATCCGATACCGACTGAGCCGCCCCGGAGCATTGCAGTGAATCCACTCTTTCAACGCAAGCATTTGCGCCAAATCAGTGGAAATGATCGCAGTTCGCGTGCTTTCACCAGAGCCGGTGTCGCGTACCACAACCGCTTTTTCCATTTCGGCAGCAACCGCAAGAACAGCACCCGGTTCCGTCAAACGGCGCAACACCTGCAAGACCTCTGAGTCCGGCGCGGCATCATTTTGACGCTGCTGACTGTCACGAGGCCGCGCGACCTCTTCGCCTAAGCTAGTCAACGCCGCATCAACCAAGAGGTCGTCCCGTAACCCCTCTAGCTTGCGGATCTGACGCAGCACTGTAGACGCCTCTACACCTGTGCGCTGTGCCAGACGCCTGATGGGGACCCCCTTTTCGGTGTGATCCAGATAGTTTCTTACATTTTGTGGAACCCATTGTGGAATGGGTCCTGCCGACTGTCCCAAAAAGGTAACCGTCATGTTCTGCCTCCGGTTGCCAAAGTTATACAAAAGTTACCCACAAAAACCAAAAAACAACCAAAAGATGATTTGGTTACTTATGCGTAAACAGTACGATTCAAATTTTTTGTTTTGTTTCTGTTTCCTGAACAATCTTTAAATGCCCGCCCGGATAACCGACCGTGCCGCAACAGGGCATGAATGCGTGCATAGTCAGTGTTCAGACTTAAGGAACACGACCATGCACATCGATTTGGGAACTCTGGAAAAACTGAACCGGCCACGCCTTTTGATCCGAACGGCGCGGCTAGGGCTGAAGGATTATTGCCGCAATCGGCACTTGCCCGCAGTTCTGGGGATGGGAAGCTGTAAAGGCGGAAACAAGGTCCTTAGCACATTGGTTGAGCTTGAAGCCGAAGCCAACGCGTTGCGTGTTGAACAACACGCAACCTATTCCATCAGGCGCCACATCGAATTGCTTATCGCCTTGATGGCAGAGGTCCGTATCCTACGCTACCCAACCCTGCAGTAGGCCATACGCGTCAGACAAAGGCATCGGGCATGCTGGCTTTTTTCTGCACAATATAGGCGTCCAAGGCTTCGCGGATTCCTTGATCCAAGGCCGGTTGTTGATAGGTATTCAACAGCCGGTTCACCCGTTCGGTAGCCAAGACCTGTGTATCGCGCGCGCCCTCTTCTTCCCATGTTTCAAAGGGCTTGTAATCCAGAAGATCAGATCTCCAGAAAGCTGTTTTGAAATTGGCCTGCGTGTGCCCGCAGCCCAAATAGTGCCCGCCCGGCCCGACCTCGCGCAGGGCATCCATCGCCTGGGCATTGGTGTCGGCGGTCACGCCTTCGGCCAGTTTGTGCAAAATGCCCAGTTGATCGGCGTCCATCACGAATTTCTCAAAGGAAGAGACCAGCCCGCCTTCCAGCCAACCGCAGCTGTGAAGCATGAAATTCACGCCCCCCATCAATGCCGCGTTGTGGGTATGGGCTGTTTCATAGGCGGCCTGTGCGTCGGGCAACTTCGATCCGCACAATCCGCCACCAGATCGGAATGGCAAGTTCAACCGACGCGCCAATTGGCCGGCGCCATATAGGATTTGGCTGGCTTCAGGCGTTCCAAACGTGGGCGCCCCAGAGTTCATGTCAATCGAGGTGACAAAAGCTCCGAAAATCACCGGAGCACCCGGTCGGATAAGCTGATTGTAGGCAACGCCTGCCAGACCCTCGGCCAAGACCTGCGTCAAAGTGCCCGCCACGGAAACAGGCGCCATGGCACCGCCAACGATAAAGGGCGACACGATGCAGGCCTGATTGTTGGCCGCGTAGACCTCCATCGCGCCCATCATCACATCATCGAAGGTCAGCGGCGAGTTGATATTGATGAGCGAGGTCATCACCGTGTTGTCCCGCACAAACTCTTTGCCAAACAGGATTTCACACATCTCGACGCTGTCTTGCGCGCGGCTTGGTTCTGTCACCGAGCCCATGAAGGGCTTATCCGACAGAGTCATATGGGCGTGCAACATGTCCAGATGGCGCTTGTTGACCGGAATATCTGTCGGCTCACAAACCGTGCCGCCTGAGTGATGCAACCACTTGGACATGTAGCCCAGTTTCACAAACTTTTCGAAGTCGTCCATCGTTGCATAGCGGCGTCCCTTGGCGTCCCGAACAAAGGGCGGACCATAGACCGGGGCCAGCACAAGCGATTTGCCCCCGATCTCAACGTTCCGGGCGGAATTGCGAGCGTGTTGCGTAAAACGCTGCGGTGCGGTGCTGCACAATTGCCGCGCCAAACCACGCGGAATGTGGACACGTTCGCCCTGAACGTCGGCACCTGCGTCCTTCCAGCGCTGTAAAGCCCCGGGATTGTTCACAAAATTGACCCCGATTTCTTCGAGCACGATCTCGGCGTTTTCTTCGATTACCTCGATCGCTTCGGGTGTCAGAATTTCAAAATTCGGAATATTGCGTTCGATGTAGCGTGCGGTCTCGACACTCACCGCCGAGCGCTCTGCACGCCGCGCAGCGCCACCACCCCCGCGGGTCCGTCTACGAGCCACTTCCGCCATCTTCAAACTCCCATAAACTGCAGCGGGGTCCCGCCAGATGCGCTTGCATATCCCGTCACGGGTTCGAAGCTCGGCGGAAAACCGTCGCTCCCTTTCCAAAAACGACTCCGGGGTGCCGTTTTTTGCCATCTTGGTGCGCCCAATGCACAATGCGCCATCGGGGAACCTGGGTTACATCCCAGAATCCGCGCGGCAGAATATGCTATGCCCGTGATGCCTTGCCCCGCCCACCCACGGTCCGAGCCCGGTCCGGGCCCGGCACAAACCCGTTCTGGTGGTGCCTGGGCCTGCCGGAAAAGGCGCGGCACTGCCACCGGATCGCGGCCTTCCAGCACTCTGCGCGCGATCTGGGCCATCAATCCATGCCTGCGCGCTTGCACCGCTCCGCGACAGGGCCTATTGCACGCCCATGGAAAACGCATCCCACGACCGCCTCTTGATCATTGACTTTGGCAGCCAGGTAACGCAGCTGATTGCACGCCGCCTGCGCGAGCTTAGCGTCTATTGTGAGATACACCCCTATCAGAACGTCACATCGGCGTTTCTTCAGGACTTTTCGCCCAAGGCAATTATTTTCTCGGGTGGCCCCGACAGCGTGATGCGTGAGGGGTCGCCGCGTCCGCCCAAACAGGTCTATGATCTGGGCGTCCCGATCCTTGGGATCTGTTATGGTCAGCAGGTGATGATGCACGACCTCGGCGGTCGGGTAGAGGCAGGCGAGCATGCAACAGCAGAATTTGGCCGGGCTTTTGTAGAGCCTGCCGATGCGACGCTAGAGATACTTGATGGGTGGTACGCCGACGGGCGTGAACAGGTCTGGATGAGCCACGGCGATCATGTTGCTGAAATTGCCCCAGGGTTTGAGGTTTATGGCACCTCGCCCGGCGCACCGTTTGCGATCACGGCCGATGTGTCGCGCCAGTTCTATGCCGTCCAGTTCCACCCCGAGGTCCATCACACGCCCAACGGCGCAAAGCTTTACGAAAACTTCATCAAACTGGCTGGCTTTTCGGGCGATTGGACCATGGCTGGCTATCGCGAACAGGCGATTGAGGCCATTCGCAATCAGGTGGGCGATGCAAAGGTGATCTGCGCGCTGTCAGGCGGCGTCGACAGCTCTGTTGCGGCGGCACTGATCCACGAAGCCATCGGCGATCAACTGACCTGTGTCTTTGTGGACCATGGGTTGTTGCGTCTGAACGAAGCCGAAGAAGTTGTCGGTATGTTCCGGGATCACATGAACTTGCGCGTCATCCACGCGCAGGAACAGGATCTCTTTCTGGGTCAACTGGACGGCGTTTCCGATCCCGAAACAAAGCGCAAGATCATTGGCAAACTGTTCATTGATGTGTTCCAGAAATACGCTGACCAGATAGAGGGCGCTGAATACCTCGCCCAAGGCACGCTGTACCCGGACGTGATTGAAAGCGTTTCGTTCAGCGGCGGTCCTTCCGTGACGATCAAGTCCCATCACAATGTCGGGGGACTGCCCGAAAAGATGGGCCTGAAACTGGTCGAACCGCTGCGCGAACTATTCAAAGACGAAGTCCGCGCTCTTGGCCGGGAACTTGGCCTGCCAGCAAGCTTTATTGGTCGCCATCCCTTCCCCGGACCGGGTTTGGCCATCCGCTGCCCCGGTGAAATTACCCGCGAAAAGCTTGAAATTCTGCGCAAGGCCGATGCCGTTTATATCGACCAGATCCGCAAGCATGGGCTTTATGACGAGATCTGGCAGGCTTTCGTGGCCATCCTTCCTGTGCGTACGGTCGGAGTGATGGGTGACGGACGAACCTATGATTATGCCTGTGCGCTTCGAGCCGTAACATCGGTCGACGGCATGACCGCGGATTACTACCCCTTCAGCCACGCATTTCTCGGGGAAACGGCGACGCGCATTATCAATGAAGTCAAAGGGATAAACAGGGTCACGTATGATGTGACTTCAAAGCCACCGGGAACGATCGAGTGGGAATAAAAATTTGATGTTGGGCACAGGCCCGATTGAATCCCACCTGTCTGACTGTGTCACGGTGCGAAACACGCGCGGTGAAGGTCTCTGATCTTTTCTGGCTGAATGATGCGCAACTGGTGCGTCTTGAGCGCTTCTTCCCAAAGTCTCGTGGCACGCCTTGTGTGGGCGATCGACCTGTGTTGAGCGAGTTTATCATTCTCAACCGCTATGGCTTACGATCCCGTAACGCACCCGTCATTTATGGGCCGTACAAAACGCGGTGCAATCTCTGGTAGCGGTGGAAGGATATGGCCGTTTTGCAAAAATGATGGTGAGTCTGGCCGCAAACCACGGCGAGACGAAGACCGTCATGATCGACGGCATCTATCTCAAGGCGCATCGCACGGCCTCCAGTCTGGCGGTCAAAGCGGGGGGCGTGGACGTCTGATTGGCCGCACAAAGGGCGGCACGAACGCAAAACTGCATGCCATCTGCGATAGCAAAAGCTCCGGAGACCATTTGGAAATCTTCCAGTCTTCAAATGCCAAATCAATCCCTTTGGCTTGCCTTTCATACAGAAGTCCAAGTTTCTCGGACTTTGCCTGAGAGCCCAGCATGCCAATCGCCCTCAAGAATCCGGACGGGAGGGCGATGAAACCTGTATTGATCAGCGAGTGCGCCGGTGAAAGCGGAACACTCCAAAAAAGGAAACCTCTCATCCAGTACGATGTCCGGTTTCACATTCTACGGTAAGTGGTCTACCCGAAAAGTGTCTGATCAGGCGTTCTTTTTGTGTTCTAATGTCCTGTAGGTGCAGGATTCATAACCAGAACATGATAATGGCGGCGAAAGCGCAAGCGGACAGGAAAACCTTTGGGCATGGGTCGTAGCGTAGTGCGACGCACCGCCAGTCGTTAAGACAAGCGAAGCTGCTCTCAATCTTGTGGCGCTTTCAGTATCGCGTTTCGTCGTGAGGCATCAGGACCTTGCATGACGGGATGCAAGGCGTAATGCCCTTGCCTTCAGGGGCTTCGCGATTCCAGTCCGCATCATATCCGTGATCTGCCAGCATGTGTTCAGCGGCAGGCAACTCTGCAAGCGGCGTCAGGGCACCGATGTAATCGCTGCGCTGGCCTGCCCTCAGGAACATCCGCACAGTGCGGCCTGCCGCGTCGGTGACGGCATTCTGCTTCGAGTTCATGCCGCCCTTTGTCAGCGCCGGGCTCAAAGCCGTGCGGTGCGTCTTGAGGTGGGTTGCGTCTATCATCCACGTGTCAGTGTCGTAGCCCATATCGGTCAGTCCCAGCAGCATCCGGGCAAAAAGGCCTTTTTCGTTCCGCCGCTTCCAACGACTGTACAGCGCCTTGGATGGTCCAAATTGAGCAGGTGCGTCTGACCTGCATAACCCATCGCAGTTGATTGAGGTTCGTGACTTTGGCAAGGATGACTCAAGCTTGGTGATTTATGCGTCGCGCAACCAATATCGATCGCTCCTGTTACCGCGCCGTGGCCGAGCCCTGAAGCACGCCACGCGATGAAAATCGATGTATGCAGGCCCGAAAAAATTACCCGCACGCATGCTATTGAGTAAAAAGAAGACTTGTGATCAGCATGCAATACATACCACCACGGAGCGTGGCATAACGCCCGAGCAAAAGCGGTTCTCACATGTCAAAACCCCAGCTCATCCTGCATATTGGAATTCATAAAACCGGCTCAAGCTATATCCAGTCGTCTCTGGCACTCAGCCGCGACAACCTGGACCGAAACGGCATATTTTACCCAGACAACAAAACGGCCGAGCGTGCCCGGGCTGGTCACGTAACCGCAGGCAACCTGTCTACACAGGGAAATTGGACTCAGGACATATTGGACATCACAGACGCATTCGAGGGACCAGCCCTTCTGTTCTCTGCCGAAGGACTGTCACGAGAGTTGGTCCCACGATGGGATGATCTTCGGCCTGTTTTCGCGCGCTTTCACCTGAAGATCATCGCATTTTGTCGCGATCCAGTCAGTCAAGTCCTGTCCCACAAAGCGCAACAGGAAAAACGCGCCGGATTGAGCGTGTCAGTGACGGAGTTTCTTCGAACCTACAAAAGTCTTGAGTGGCTTTCAGAGATTTTGCTCCGGTCAGAGCAACTGGGGGCTGAGGTGGTCTTGATGAACTATTCAAAACGCGCCCAGACCCTTTTGCCATCTCTCTCAGAGGCACTTGGCGTGTCACCAGGCGATTTGATCGAACCGCCTTTAGGGCGCGTGAACCGCGGCTTGTCACGGTCCGAACACATCATCCAGGAAGCCTTTAACAGGCACTACGGACCAGGTACGGGAAACATAATTTCCGACGCTCTGTGCAATGAATTGCCTGACGTGGCACCAGCAGCTCCGGCTGTGACCCGGCAGGACTACGATGCAATCGTTCAAGCGGTTGAAGGTGACATGTGCCGGATCAACACGCGATTGTCCGCACAGGAACAGATGCGCCTTGAACCATTTGACGAGTTTGATCAACCGACAGACCCAGAGGCCCCGATCACCTTGTCTGTCGCGCAAGTCGATGTTTTGGCAAAGTCCATTTCATCCGTGCTGAGCGGTGAAAGAAGGTTTATCGGCAAGGATGGCCAGCCGTTGGTTCCCCCACAGCGCCAACGCGATGCATTTGCACGGTTTCTGGCAAGAAGACGCGCCAACCGTGGCAAACTGACAGAATGAGGATGACCCGCATCTGACCCCTTGCCTGCAGCCGTCAATTTGGACTTTATGCCCGCATGAAAACCCTCTGTCTTTTGGCAATATGCGCCATTCCCTTTGCCGCCTGCGCGCAGGACACTCCTGCTCTGCAATGTCACGGCCAGACACCGAACTGGCGTTTGGACATTCGGGACGACGCAGCAATTTTCGTGTTCCCGGGAAAAACAGAAATGACTGTGAAAGCCGAAACCCGCGTTGAGGGCGCGGCATGGCCAAGGGCGCTGACACTGATCGGCGATCGAGACACAGGCATCCTGGTGCTGCACCACCGTCTTTGCGGTGATGCGCCGTTCGAGGCACAAATGCTGACCCAACGCGGCCAGACGCCCATTTTGTTGACCGGCTGTTGCGAGACACAGCAATGAACAATACCGTTTTGGGCGCCCTTTGGATGATCGGAGCGATTGTTTCGTTTTCATCCATGGCGATCGCAGGCCGGGCAGTCAGCCTGTCTCTCGATACATTCGAAATCATGCTTTTCCGCAGCATTATCGGCCTCTTCGTTGTGCTGGGCATCGCCAGTATTGCCGGCACCCGATCACAGGTCACCCGCAGACACATGGGTTTGCACGTGTTGCGAAACATCAGCCACTTTGCCGGTCAAAACCTGTGGTTTTATGCTATCACGGTTATCCCATTGGCACAGGTTTTCGCGGTTGAGTTCACCTCGCCACTTTGGGTGATCATGCTGTCACCCTTGGTTCTGGGCGAAAAATTGACCCAAACGCGCATTATCACGGCGCTGATCGGTTTTTGCGGCATTCTCGTCGTCGCGCGGCCAGGTACAATGCCGTTCGACTGGGGTATCGTTGCAGCCGCGGCTGCCGCGATCGGCTTTGCAGGGTCGGCGGTGTTCACCAAACGGCTGACCCGGACTGAGTCCATTACCTGCATTTTGTTCTACCTGACCGCAATGCAGCTGGTGTTCGGCTTGATCTGCGCGGGCTATGACGGGCAGATCGCCTTCCCAGACCTGAGCAATTGGTCGTGGATCGTCCTGATCGCACTAGCCGGGTTGGTCGCGCACTATTGCCTGACCAAAGCGCTTTCGCTGGCTCCGGCGACAGTCGTCATACCCGTTGACTTCGTACGCTTGCCTCTCATCGCGTTGATCGGAATGCTGATGTACTCCGAACCCCTTGATATTTGGGTGTTTGTTGGCGCTGTGATCATCTTTGGCGCCAACTACGTGAATATCGTACGTGAAACCAAAGCGATGCAGTTTCGTAACGCTGCGTCGGAACATGTGGATTGACGCTTGGTCAAAGATTGACGCTTCGCCCCCCTGCCCGCTAGCGTTTCCACTGGATGAGGACAAAAATATCCAGGGAAGAGGAAAATGAGACAGATAATTGCGAGCGCAGGTGCCGCATGCCTGTGCGCGACGATTGCGCAGGCGGGCGGTATCGAACGCGGGGCAAACGATTACGGTAAATTGTTCGACAGCGGCAACCAGTTCACATTTTCGTTGGCACACGTCACTCCGCGTGTCAGTGGAACATACTCAGAAGACGCACTTGCTGCAGCGGCTTTGACTGGTGTCGGTGCGGGCGTGACAGAAACAGGAAGTATGGCGGAAAGCTACACCACGATGTCGGTCGCTTACACAAACGACTTCAGTGAAAAGCTGACCTTCGGCCTGTTCCAAAACGACGCCTATGGCGCGAACGCCAGCTACACAGCGGGCTTTTACACTGGGTTGCAGGCCGATTGGAAATCAGACCAATTGGCGGCCATCCTACGCTATCAACTTGCGGATCGTATTTCGGTTTTGGGAGGCTTGCGCTACGTGCAATCTGAAGCCGTCATCACAATCCCCGACCAGCTGATACGGGCGGCAACTCTGGGACAGGCCCAGGACGCAGCGGACGCAGCAGCGGCGGCCGCGGAGGCTGGTGACCTGGTCCTTGCAGCGACATTGACAGCGCAAGCCACGTTGTTGAACGACATCGCGACCACGACACCTGCGGGCGGGTTGACCTATAATGCTCAGGGTGAAAAACGTGGCGATCTGGGCTATGTGCTCGGCTTTGCGTACGAAATCCCTGAAATCGCCCTACGGGTTGCCTTGACCTGGGAAAGTGAGGTCGAGCACAACTTCGACAGCGCTGAACAACTTGCAGGATTTGGCGTCGATGTGACCAACAACACCCGGGTTACGATGCCCCAGTCACTTGCTCTGGACTTCCAGACGGGCATTGCGCAAAACACCTTGCTGTTTGGTCAGGTGAAATGGACTGAATGGTCCAAGTGGGAAGTTCGCACACCAGAATATGAAACGATCACTGGTGGCGCCGTCACAGGCTTTGATAACGATACCATCACGTGGCAAGTGGGCGTCGGGCGCCGGTTCAGCGAAGCGGTCTCTGGTTTCGCACAGGTGACCTACGAAAAGGCCAACGGCGGCGAAGCATCAAGACTGTCACCCACCGATGGCAGCCTGTCGTTAGGTATTGGCGCACAATACACAAATGCGAACGTGAAGCTTCGGGGCGGCCTGCAGTACGTCAAGATTGGCGACGCTGTGGTTGCAGATGGCTCGCGCTTTGAAGGCAACAGTGCCATTGCAGCAGGTGGATCGCTCACTCTGACGTTCTGATGCAGTCAAAATGATCTTATTGTCCCCCGGCGCAGGCCCCTGCGCCGGATTTTTTTTTATCTGGTGGCAAGACCCTGTTTGACCTTGACCGCGTTGCTGTCTACCAAGCAGTGCAGAACAGCTAACCAGGGCCACGATACAAGATGCTCTATCCCACTGCTCAGGATTGGCGTGATGCGCCCCAAAAGCGTGTTGTACTTTTTGCGATGTCAGGACTTGGGAAAACCCACACGTCTGACATGCTGCGGCGTGGGGGCGATTGGTTTCACTACTCGATCGATTACCGCATCGGGACGCGCTACATGGGCGAATTCATCGCCGACAATGCCAAGCGCGAGGCGATGAAAGTACCATTTCTGCGCGATCTTTTAATGTCTGACTCGATATATATCGGATCGAACCTCACCTTTGATAACCTGGCCCCGGTCAGCACCTACCTTGGCAAGCCTGGTGATCGCCGCAAAGGAGGTGTCCCGATTGGTGAATACCAGCGGCGGCAAGAACAATTCAAACGCGCAGAGGTGCAGGCTCTTTTGGATACCGCCTACTTTGCACAACGCGCACAAGATTTGTATGGCTATCCTAATTTCGTGTGCGACACCGGCGGCTCTATCTGCGAATGGGTGGATCCTGATGATCCTGAAGATCAGGTCTTGTCGGAACTCAGCGACACCGCACTCTTGATCTGGATCAAGGGATCCGAGGCCCACACCAAAGACCTGATCCGTCGCTTTGACCGGGCCCCAAAACCAATGGCCTATCAACCAGAATTCCTGATGTCGTGCTGGTCCGAATACCTTAAGACACACAATCAAGACCCTGACGAGGTTGACCCGGATACCTTTATCCGTTGGACCTATGCGCGCGCCCTCGCCCACAGAGAACCGCGCTATGCCGCCATGGCCCGAAACTGGGGTGTCACGATCGAAGCGGCCGACATTGCAAAGGTAGACACACCAAAGGCGTTTGAGGACCTTGTTGCACAGGCCCTCGAGGCCCACATCCAAACCGAATAATCCCTCCAAACCACGTCCAACGAAAAGCCCGGTCCATGCCCATTAAACTGCCTGCCACCCTGCCTGCCTATGATGTTCTCTCGCAAGAGGGTGTCATGGTCATGCCAGAGGAGGCAGCAGGCAAGCAGGACATCCGGCCGTTGCGTATCGGGCTGCTGAACCTGATGCCCAAGAAAATTCAGACCGAAAACCAGTTTGCCCGTCTGATCGGCGCCAGCCCTCTTCAGATAGAGCTAAGCCTTATCCGGATGAGCGAGCATGAAACCAAGAACACCGCTGCAGCACATATGGAAAGCTTCTACCGTCCCTTCGACGAAGTGGAAGCCAGTGGCGAAAAGTTTGACGGACTTATCATAACTGGAGCGCCGATAGAGCATTTGCCGTTTGAACAAGTGACCTATTGGGATGAACTTACCCGGGTGTTTGACTGGACACAAACCCACGTCCACTCGACCTTTGGGGTCTGCTGGGGGGGGATGGCAATGATCCAGCACTTTCACAACGTGCCAAAACACCCTCTGGACGCCAAGGCCTTTGGATGTGTGCGCCATCAGAACTGCGCACCTGCCTCGCCATATCTACGAGGTTTCTCGGATGATATGGTCATTCCAGTCAGCCGTTGGACCGAACTCAAACGGGCGGAAATCGATGCTGCGGGTCTTCCGATCCTGATTGACAGCGCCGAGACAGGTCCCTGCCTGATCGAAGACCCTGAGCACCGTGCCCTCTATATCTTCAATCATTTTGAGTATGACAGCGATACGCTGAAACAGGAATACGACCGCGACATTGCCGCGAATGCAACGATCAATGTGCCTGCGAACTATTACCCGAATGATGATCCCTCATTGCCGCCGCAGAACCGCTGGCGCGGACATGCGCATCTGCTCTATGGAAACTGGATCTCAGAGGTCTACCTGACCACTCCGTATGATATGTCGCAAATCGGACTTACCACCACCGACTTGCGCAAATAGCCCGGAGGGCAAAGGTGCTGGCAAAGATCGCATTGATCATCGGAATAACTTTGGCGCTTGTGGCTGTGGTGGCCGTGACGTCTGCCAACAAGCGCGAAGCTGCGGCACGTGCCGCCTGGCCCCCGGTTGGCCAGATCCTAGAGGTCGACGGCGTGAAAGTGCATGCCTGGGTCAAGGGCCAAGGTCCCGATCTGGTCATGTTGCACGGCGCCGGAGGCAATTTGCGGGAATTCACTTTTGCTTTGACCGACCTGTTAACAGACAGGTATCGCGTGATCCTTATGGATCGCCCGGGGCTGGGATATTCGGATCGATCACGGCCCGAGTACGCGTCGCCTTGGGCAACGCAGGCTGAAACGCCCCAAGAACAGGCCCATATCCTGGCGACAGCAGCTCGGCAATTGGGGGCAGAGCGCCCAATTGTGCTGGGCCATTCGTTCGGCGGAGCGGTTGCGCTTGCCTGGGCATTGGATCACGATCCTGCTGCACTGGTCCTCGTGTCTGCCGTGTCGATGCCCTGGCCCGGGTCCCTGTCAAGCACATACACATTGCTTGGTGCGCGCCCAGGCGACCTGATCGTACCTTTGGCCGCCAGCGCCTTTATGACAGACCGCGCAATCGATGCCACGCTGACAAGCATATTTGAACCTCAAGCCGTCCCAGCAGGCTACGCAGCGCATATCGGTCCACGCCTGTCCGTCCAACGCACGGTTCTACGAGCCAATGCCCGACAGGTTCTGGGTCTGCGCCCCGAAGTGGTCGAGATGTCAAAACGATACGACAGACTTTCACTGCCAATCGAGGTGTTGCATGGCGACGCTGACACCATCGTACCAATCGCAATCCACGCGCGGCCATTTTCCGAAATGCTGCCGTCCGCAAATTTGACAGAGCTGCGAGGCGCAGGCCACATGCCGCATCACTTTCATACCGAGGCCGTGATCAAGGCCATCAACACAGCACACCGTCGTTCCGGTCGTTAGGATGAACTATCAGTCCTGAACAACAGCCTCCACTTTGGCCCACTCAGCAAGTGCATTTGGCACCAGGCTTGCCACGCGTGTCACATCTTTGGCTTTCGCGGCCTGTTCCAATGCAATCAGTTCATCACGAAAGCCCAACGCGCCGAAAACAGCCGCGCTGCCGGCAGACCGATGGCAGCGGTTTGCCATCTCAGTCATATCCACAGGCCCATTTTCCAGCCACACGGCCAAAGCGTTCCCCTCACCGAGGAAACGATCTTTGAGCAGATCATACACCGTGTCTCCCAGTTCATCCCGCATTTGCGCCATGGTGTGTATCATCCCATCTTTCCCATGCGCTGCCCGCATCGTAAGATCGGTTGGATCCACGACACTCACTTCGTTCAGCGCTGCAATCACGCTTTTCCGGATGAGTGGTTTCCCCAGAAATCCATTCATCCCCGCAGCCAGAAACCGCTGTTGTTCGCTTGCCAATACATTGGCAGAAACCGCATAAATCGGTGTTTCAGACCACGGCGCATCTGCCGCGCGTATCTGTCTTGTTGCATCCAAACCATCCATAACCGGCATGCTGATATCCATGAAAATAACATCGTAACGATGCGCCAGTGCCGCCTCGACACCTTTCTGTCCATCTTCTGCCAGTCTCACGCGATGGCCTAAGTTGGTTAACATTTCTTGTGCAACCATCTGGTTGATTTTGTTGTCTTCAACCAAAAGGATTTCGAGTTTACGCGCGGGCTCTGCCGGCTTTGTTTCTTCGGTGACCCGAAGCGGCGGCTCTGTCAGATCCAACGGGATACGAAACCAAAATGCACTGCCTTGCCCTACCGTGCTGTCCACACCGAATTCACCTTCAAAGGATTCGACCAAGCGGCGTGCAATGCCCAAGCCCAAGCCGGTTCCACCCACCTGCCTGCCAAAAGTCGCATCCGTCGTGTGAAAGTCTTCAAACACCTTGTCCAGATCTTCTGGTGCGATCCCCACGCCCGTATCCGATACCCGAAACAGAACCGTAGCACAGGTCTCATTAACCATATCGGCCTGTGCTTCGACGCTGATAACGCCGTCATGGGTGAACTTGATTGCGTTGCTCACAAGGTTCAACAGGATCTGTTGGAGTCGCTTCGCGTCAGTCGCGACCCACTCGATTTCAGGGCCAACCCACGCCCATTTGATCATGTTGCGATTGGAGTTGGCTGCGCCACCCTGACCATCTACCACACCCTGCAGCAAATTTCCGAGGTGCACCGGCTCCTTGATCATCTCTACTTTACCGGACTCAAAACGAGCAATGTCCAAAACGGTATCCACATGCTCCATCAGCAACTGGCCAGAAATTTGCATGTTGTCCACATAGCGACGCTGGTCATCTGACAAGGCGGTATCATCCAGCAGGGTCAGGTTGCCCAACACACCGTTCAACGGTGTCCGAATTTCATGACTCATCACAGTAAGAAAATCAGCCTTGGCCTTTTCTCCCGCCAGAGCCCTGTCACGCACGTTCAGCAACTCATTCTCCGCCTGCACCCTGGACGAAATATCGCGAAGAAATCCGATGATGATCTGCGTATTGCCAGATGTCGCTGATTGCAGAGCGAGTTCTGTAGGAAAAATCGTGCCATCCGCGCGCATGGCTTCCAGCCGTACGCGCCCTTTTCCAACTACCCGTGTAATGCCCTTTTCGTTCATCCGCTTCACGCCATCATCATGCGCCTTTCTCAAGTGCGGCGGTACGATCACTTCGCCAATAGGCAAGCCCTTGACGTCCTTGAGCTTGCGTTGGAAGATCCGCTCTGCAGCAGCGTTGAAGTCAAGAATTCGTCCCATTGTGTCAGACACGATGACCCCATCAAGCGAAGTGGACAAAATCGTGTTCATGCGCACATTGGCTTCGGCCAAAGCTGCTCCACGTTGCTGTGTCAATCGACTGATGGCCGTCGAATAAAGAGCCAAAAGTGACAAAGCCCCAAGCAACAGTGCTGACACCGCGGCGAGGCGCAACAGGGCAACCGTGACATTTGACCGTTGCTGATCCGATTGTTCTGCGAATTGGATCAAGCCGGAACTGGCCAATGTGCGGATGGAAATGCGCAACTCGCTTGCTCTGTTTTCAATCTCTTCCAGCGAAGCCAACAAGGTCGAGTCATCACTGTCGATCAAGTCGACGGTTTCATCGAGAAACGTTTTAGCAGATCCCAACGAAATGGCGTAAACGGAGTCCTCTCCGACACCGCTGTATATGGGACTGTTCTTCAGTGTCTGAATTCGACTGTAGAAGATGTCAAATTCTTCGCGCACCTTTTCAAGGTCCACCGGTTCACTGCTGCGCCTCAGCGTAGCCTGAAACTCAAGGAATTCAACTTCAGCCTGCGACAGAGTCCATTGGATATTGTCTGACTTGCTCGCTTCCAGCATTTGCAAATCACGTACCACTGACTGTGCCAATATGGCGATCACGCCCACACACACAGCGAATATTACGGCAACAAGGGCGCTACCGGTCAAAAACTTGGGCCGTGTCACAGGTGGGATATGATCGTCAGAGGGGCTCATATCCACTCATTTGTTGTAAAGGGGCCTAATTTTTATTGCGTTATCGCCATCCGATCAAGCTGCCAAATGCTTCGCGAATAGATCACTTCAGTTCTGTAGTCAGCGGAACTGTCGAAAGGATAAATCAGCCACAGAGGGCCTTTCTCGCGACGTGACATGACGTTGCCATTGCGTTGGAACGCCACAATTGGCCCGCCGTCCACTGCATCAGAAAGGGGAATCTGTACTGTATAATCGTTTATCGCAGATGCATCTATACTGCTGCCCGATGCACCGACCCGATCCATGAGAACGTCCAAACTCACGCCCACGAAAACTTGGGGTCCATCCGTCCAGATCGTTGTTGTCTGTACCTCTTCGACGCCAAGGTCCCGCAGCATGTCCAGATCAAATTGTGCCACTCCATCAGCGTTGGTTTCAGTTATCTGACCGGACACGGTCAACAAGATGCGGCCCGTGGGAGAAGCGAGTTCCTCTGCATGCACGAACGTCGGGCTTATCATGCCAATCACTGTCAGGATCGGCATAAAGTGTCTTAACATCATGAAATCTCCTGACTGTCACTTTAGTATTGGTTGCATGCCATTGGCATTTTTTCACCTGCGCATTCGGATGATGCCACTTATCCTTTCGGATATGTCGTCAACCTTGCAGAAAAGGCTTTCTATTTCCTTATTTTTGTCTTTTGATCCACGCGAAAGGGAACTCCTACAGAAGCGTGCGCTTCCACTGACGGGCCTAGACTCTGTAACGCGTTAACTAAATTTGGTGTTCATACAGGTAGAAAGGGCGACATATTCATGAACGAGGACGACAAGTGCGCGTATTGATCGCAGACGACCACGACCTGTTGCGCGACACTCTTGTCGCCTTTCTTGAAGCAAACGGCGAAACACAAACGAACAGCGCAGCGAACTTGGCTGACGCGGTCTCAATCCTCAAACAGGAACCTCCTTTTGATCTGGTCCTTCTTGATTTGAACATGCCCGGGATGAACGGGCTCAACGGGCTTAACGAGACTCTGGAAAAATTCCCCGACCAGCGCATCGCCATCATATCCGGGATTGCAACGCGCGAAGTTGCCGAAGCAGCTTTGTCGAGCGGTGCGGCAGGCTTTATTCCAAAAACTTTGCCCGCAAAATCGCTGGTCAATGCGATCAATTTCATGGCTATGGGTGAGCAATACGTGCCAATCAATTTCATGACGACCGAGGAGGCACAGCCACCAAATCCCTTGGCAGAGAAGCTCACAAACCGAGAAAACCAAGTGCTGCAAGGTCTGACAGAAGGCAAATCAAATAAGCAGATTGCTCGGGATCTGGATCTGACTGAGCCTACGATAAAACTTCACGTGAAAACGCTGTATCGCAAATTGGGCGTCGCCAATCGCACCCAGGCCGCCATCATGGCACGGGAAGCAGGCTTGTTTTGAGCGCGACTGTCTGCTTGGTGGCGCACAAGACGGTTACCGGCATGACACTTCGCCCACAGGTGGCAAGCAGGATCCAGGTCTAGTCGAAAGGGCTGACCCATCTATCCCTGTTTGCAATCCGCGCAAGCCCCGCGGCGCGATGGCTGCAAGATCCGTTACTTTCGACGCCATGGGGCCTTGGTGCGAAAGTATCGTGGCAGTCCCGTGCTTACTCTTTGTTCAACATGCGTTTTTGGCGCTTCGGAGGCTGCGCGCAGCGGCTTTTCGAAGCTTTGCACCCTGGTGACAGCGGCGATTTGCGTGAAGGGCGGAAGGATGTCGCGTTGTATCAGGAGCATGACCCAGGTCCTTGTGGCAATGCATCTCTTAGTCAAAAACGCGCCGGCGGCAGAACCCGTTCAGGCCTTATACGATCCATTCTGCATTGGGCCTTGCGGCTAAGGCTTTTGAACCAACTGCGGAACCCAGGTCCACGACACTTTGGCAGGTGTCACACAGTTTCACGATCGTCACTGAGGCCCACACCAATACCGAACGGATAAACAGGTCGACCCCGACGCATGGGCGGGTTGGATTTACAGCTCTTATTGCGACCATGCTGAACTTCGCAGGCAAGGCATTCATATGTTTGCGATGACACGCAGCATGTCGTCATGACACCTTTTTCAAGTTTTGACCCAATGATCGCAATCTGTCGTTGTCTTGTGAGTATTTTTCGAAAGATGAAGGTTCACCGCGTGCACTGTACCAAAGCCACCGCCAAATATGTCGTGCCAAAAAAAGGCGAGGCCCAGAGCAGAGCTCTGAGCCTCGTCATGAATCACATGTGATTCTTCGGATCAGCTGCGCGCGCGGCCAACAGCCGTCCAAACTGCGGGAAGCAGTACGGCAGCAAGCAAAAGTTTGAGCGCATCACCCACCAAAAACGGCGTCAGGCCCCATTGAAGAATAGGTTTATCCCATCCGTACAACATACCAAGCCAGATCAGTCCGGGGACATAGATCAAAGCATTGCCCAGCGCCATCGCACCAGCCATTTTAACGAACGAGCGATCCCAGCCAGCGCGGGCCAGCATGCCCAGTGCGACAGTTGCCAGAACATAACCAACCAGATAGCCGCCTGTTCCACCCATCATGTATTCCAGGCCAAACTTCTCTGCCGAAGACCCTGCGAATACGTCAAAACCCAAGGCGCCGATGATCATGTAGCCAAGAATGGTCACCAGACCCAGGCGCGCACCGTATGCAGCCCCGATTGTCAGAACTGCAAATGTGCCCATGGTGACTGGAACGGGCCACATCGGAATTTTGATCTTTGCTGCGACTGCAAGTGCAGCAATTCCCAGCGCTACCAGCACAAGTTGTTTCAGCATGAGCCGAACGCCGTCGTTTGCGCCAACAACTTCGACCAGTACATTGCGGTTCAGAGCCTGATTCATAGGGCCTGTCCCCTTTCACCTATGTTGCGTTGGCGGGCTTTTTGCCTGAGAGCACCAAAGGACGCAAGTCTTTCACCTTGCAACACTCCGCTATTCGGCAAATTTGCAAAAGATTTGCGGAGACCTGTGCCGGAACTGCAAATGTGTTAAAATCGAGAATATGTCGATCGGCTGAGATAGTCCTTGCGGGGACCTTGCACCCTCCAGTCGGCCTGCCAGACCGGCCATTGAAGGAACGAATAGGTCGCAACATAGGTGTCGGGATCGCACCAGTGTCGATCGCTCGAGCAAGTAGCATCAGGGTCGAAGGCGTGAAAATAGCCTCCGTCAGAAAAGAAAACGCGCACGCCACCCGGGCTGGCACGCCAGGTGTAGGTGCGCGTCGCGTGAACTGCGCTCTGCCCCGGCAGCATCAGCTGCCCTGTTTCAGCATAGCTCAGATCAGATCCGTCGGGGGTCAAAACGGCCTCGCCTGAAAAATGCAGGGCGTGACCGGTGGTGTGGTCGTCGATCTGGCGCTCAAGCCGCCAGCGCCCGACAAAATCAGCCATGCGCCTGCATCGTGTCATTGACAATCGCCTCGACACGCCGCAGCGGTTGAATCTTCAAGAGACAGCGGCCGGTTTGGAGGCTCGCCCAAACGGCGCGTCAGCAGGCATTGAGTGGTACGTGCCCGGCAAAAGGCGCAAGCAATCAGGTCAAAGCGTCTCATCTCTTGTTCCTTTGCTTGTGGCTGCCCGATCCGCAGTTTATGTCCACGCGCATTCGCTCCACAAGACATGAAAGGATCAGCCTGCCATGATCCCCCGTTATTCGCGCCCCGAGATGGTGGCCATCTGGTCTCCGGAAACCAAATTTCGGATCTGGTATGAGATCGAAGCCCACGCTTGCGACGCCCAAGCCGATCTGAGTGTGATCCCACGCGAAAATGCCGAAGCTGTCTGGAAGGCAAAGGATGTCGACTTCGACGTGGCACGCATAGATGAAATCGAGGCCGTGACCAAGCATGACGTTATCGCGTTCTTGACCCACCTTGCAGAACATGTCGGAAGTGAAGAGGCACGTTTTGTCCATCAGGGAATGACGAGTTCGGACGTGCTGGATACCTGCTTCAACGTGCAATTGGTGCGCGCTGCAGACATCTTGATTGGCGACCTGGAAGGCCTGTTGGCCGCGCTGAAGCGCCGTGCATTCGAACACAAAAATACGATACGGATTGGGCGCAGCCACGGCATCCACGCCGAACCGACGACAATGGGGCTGACCTTTGCCCGCTTCTACGCAGAAATGGACCGTAATCTGAGCCGCATGCGCGACGCCCGGGCTGAAATTGCCACGGGTGCAATCAGCGGCGCGGTCGGCACATTTGCCAATATCGATCCCGCGGTAGAAGAGCATGTCTGTGACAAGTTGGGGCTGGTCCCCGAACCCATCAGCACGCAGGTCATCCCACGCGACCGGCATGCCGCATTTTTTGCCACTCTTGGCGTTATTGCATCCTCGGTGGAAAACATCGCCGTCGAGATCCGCCACATGCAACGGACCGAAGTGCTGGAGGCGGCCGAGTTCTTTTCGATGGGGCAAAAGGGCTCTTCGGCTATGCCGCACAAGAAAAACCCGGTGCTGACTGAAAACCTGACTGGCCTTGCACGTCTGGTGCGCATGGCCGTGATCCCTGCGATGGAAAACGTCGCCCTGTGGCACGAGCGTGACATCAGCCATTCATCGGTTGAACGCAACATCGGCCCAGACACCACGATTACGCTGGACTTTGCACTTGCCCGTCTGACCGGAGTGATCGACAAACTTCTGGTCTATCCCGAAAACATGCTGGACAATATGAACAAGTTTCCGGGCCTTGTGATGTCACAACGGGTTCTGTTGGCTTTGACCCAGGCAGGCGTCAGCCGGGAAGATGCTTATCGCCTTGTCCAACGCAATGCGTTGAAGGTCTGGGACACGCGGTCGGATTTCCGACAAGAGCTTTTGTCCGACGAAGAAGTCCGCGCAGCTTTGTCAGAAGACGAAATCAACGAAAAATTCGATCTTGTGTACCATACCAAACACGTCGACACGATCTTTGACCGGGTCTTCGGCGAGGATTGAGCTTGACCGCCAAACCGCGGGGGTGACATCAGAGGCGGCGGGGCCGGCAGCTTCCGTCGCCTTTGCATTTTTGAGGACGGGTGCGCCTTAATGTTCCCCAAACCGGAGTTCTGGATGAACAATCTTCGCGGTATGCTGATCATGACCCTGTCGATGCTGGGGTTCGCGATAGAGGACACGTTTATAAAGTTTCTTGCCGGCGCCCTTTCGCCCGGCGTGGTGGTCAGCTGTATCGCTTTTGGTGGCACTCTTGTCTTTTGCGCCGTGGCCATGATCCAAGGCGTTCCGATCATGACCCGTGCTTTCCTGCATCCGGTGATCATAGTGCGAAATGTGGCCGAAGTCGTTGGGGCAACGGCATTCATCGCCGCACTTGCCCTGATTCCCCTGGGGGTGGCATCAGCCATTTTGATGGCAATTCCATTGATAGTCACCATGGCCGCCGCCCTGTTTCTGGGCGAAACCGTCGGCATCCGTAGATGGTTGGCCATTTTGGTCGGCTTCGCAGGTGTCTTGCTGATCTTCCGCCCCGGAACCGAGGCATTCGACCCCAACGCGCTGTTTGCCCTTGCAGCGGCAGTCGCCCTGTCCATCCGTGACCTCTGCGCACGTATGATCCCGCCAGGCGTGCGACAGATGCAGTTGGGCATCTGGGGTTTTGCCATGTTTTTTGTCTCGGGCTTGATCCTGCTGGCCATCTGGGGGGGATCCGCAGTACCAGACCCCGCCCAGGCGGGCATTCTGGCTGTGGCCATCGTGACCGGTGTTCTTGCCTACTACGCAATCAACCTGGCAATGAAGTTGGGCGATGTCGCCGTCGTTAGCCCTTTTCGCTATACACGTTTGATCTTTGGCTTGATCCTGGGGATCTGGATCTTTGGCGAACGCCCGGATCTTGCCACGCTTGCCGGCGCCAGTCTGATCCTTGCATCCGGGATCTATACGTTTATGCGCGAACAAAAGCTGGCACAGGCGCAGGCCTGAACTTTTCGCCCCTGAGTGCAGCACTTCGCTGCATTCGCATTGTTAGCGCTATCCATCGCGTTTACAATCCGCGGGACCTTGCTATAGCTGCAACGAAATTCTGGCCAATCCGGGGAACGCCCAAATCATGAGCACCATTATAGACATTCTTGCCCGCGAAATTCTTGACAGCCGGGGAAACCCAACAGTTGAGGTTGATGTGACCCTCGAGGACGGCACCATGGGCCGCGCAGCCGTGCCCTCTGGGGCGTCGACAGGGGCTTACGAAGCCGTTGAAAAGCGGGATGGGGACAAAGCCCGCTACATGGGCAAAGGCGTGCTTGAAGCCGTCGCCGCCGTGAATGGCGAAATCGCCGAAGCCATCGTTGGAATGGACGCCACCGAACAGGTCGCAATTGACGAAGCCATGATCGAACTGGACGGCACTGACAACAAGGGCCGCTTGGGCGCCAATGCCATTTTGGGTGTTTCGCTTGCCGTCGCAAAGGCGGCGGCCGACTACACCGCCCAGCCCTTGTTCCGCTATATCGGGGGCACCTCGGCCCGCACCCTGCCCGTTCCGATGATGAACATCATCAATGGTGGCGAACATGCCGACAACCCCATCGACATTCAGGAATTCATGATCATGCCGGTGTCGGCCGCGAACATCCGCGACGCGGTGCGCATGGGCTCTGAGGTTTTCCACACTCTGAAAAAAGAGCTTTCTGCAGCTGGCCTGTCGACCGGAATCGGTGACGAAGGTGGCTTTGCCCCGAACATCGCCTCAACGCGCGAGGCTCTGGATTTCATCCTCGCCTCGATCAAGAAAGCCGGCTACACGCCGGGCGAAGACATTTACCTCGCCCTCGACTGCGCCGCGACCGAATACTACAAGAACGGCAAATACGAACTGGCCGGCGAAGGCAAGTCGCTGACCTCGGAAGAGAACGTGGCCTACCTGGAAGCGCTGTGCAACGACTATCCGATCATCTCGATCGAGGACGGCATGAGCGAGGACGACTGGGACGGATGGGTTGCCTTGACCAAGACGCTTGGTGACAGAATTCAACTGGTTGGAGACGACCTGTTCGTGACCAATCCCGCTCGCCTGGCAACCGGGATCGAAAAAGGTGCAGCGAATTCGATGCTGGTCAAGGTGAACCAGATCGGATCGTTGACCGAGACCCTGCAAGCCGTCGAAGACGCCCATCGTGCCCGCATGACAAACGTCATGTCGCACCGCTCGGGCGAGACAGAGGACGCAACCATTGCTGATCTGGCCGTTGCCACAAACTGCGGTCAGATCAAGACCGGCTCGCTGGCGCGCTCGGACCGGCTGGCAAAATACAACCAGTTGATCCGCATCGAGGAAATGCTGGGGGAAACCGCTGTCTATGCAGGTCGTGCAATCCTGAAATAGATCTGGAAAAACCCGCTCTAAGCCCCGCCTTTGCGGGGCTTTTTGCATTTTGAGGCGCTCCATCTGCCCAGTGTTCAAGGCATCGCATGGCCAGAGTGTCCCGCCAATTGGGTCAAGATCAAACCAACGTTTTGGTGCCCTCGGAACTGCAGATCACTGCAGGTCGGACCGTCCAAGCCTTGCAGTCGCTGCCCAAGACGGCGCAGTATGGACACAGGGGTGGATGTCCGAACAGCCTTTTGACTGTGCCCGCAAATCGAGGGATCACAGAACCACCCGGTGACTGCAAACAGGACTGCCGATGGACGACACAATCAAGACCCTGCGCTCACGCGAGATCTATCGCAACCGCTGGATGGTCCTGCATGAAGATGACTTACGCTTTCCCGGCGGTTACGAAGGTATCTACGGTTGGGTGAAAAAACCTCATTTTGTAGTTGTGGTGCCACTGTTTGCCGACGGCACCGTCGAGTTGGTGCGCGTCTTCCGCTATCCGCTGGGCCGCGCCCTTTGGGAATTTCCGCAAGGCGCCTGGGAAACGGTCGAGAATGCCGACCCCAGAGAGGTGGCCCACGGAGAACTGCGCGAAGAAACCGGACTGAGGGCCGCACGTCTGGAAAAAACCGCAGACATGCACGCCGCTTATGGCTTCGTTGATCATCCCTTCACGGTCTTTCTGGCCACAGATCTGACCCGTGGCGTACCGCAGCGCGAGGCGACCGAACTGGCAATGACTTCGGCCAGGTTTACGATTGCGCAGGTTATCCAGATGATCACCGATGGCCAGATCACCGACGCCCAGACCATCGCAGCCCTTGGTCACCTGAAACTGATCGGCCGGATTTGACCTGTGGCGCAGACAGTAGCCCAATGCCCCGCAATAGACGACGCGGCATGGATCCGTTTGAACCCGCGGCCCAGCGTTCACTCGTCAGCATCACTCATCGATCGCAAGATCCCAAAGCACATATTTCCTGCAACCCTCCCCTCCAAGAGTGAGCCCCACGCCATGGTACACGCCCTGATATTTGACGTTTTTGGCACCTGTGTTGACTGGCGCACCAGCGTGGCGCGCGACGTTGCGCAGCACATCCCACAGGTCAATGCCCTTGATTTTGCCGATGCATGGCGTGCCGAGTACGACCCGGCGATGGCGCGGATCCGCGAAGGCCAGCGCGGCTACATTGCGCTGGACAATCTGCATCGCGAAAACCTGGATCGGATCTGTGAACGTTTTGGCGTAACCCTGCCTGACCCAGAGAGTTTGAACCGCGCCTGGGAACGGCTGGACCCCTGGCCAGATGTCGTGCGCGGACTTCAAGCGCTTAAGCGCAAGGCCATGATTGCGCCCTGTTCAAATGGATCAATCGCACTGATGACCCACCTTGCCCGCTATGGTGGCTTGCCCTGGGACTGCATTCTGGGCGCCGAGATCGCCCAGGCCTACAAGCCAAGCCCTGCGGTCTACATGGCCAGCTGCGCGGCACTGCAACTGCCGCCTCACGAGGTCATGATGGTTGCTGCCCATAACAGCGATCTGGCCGGCGCACGTGCTGTCGGGCTAAAAACAGCATTCGTCCCGCGCCCCACGGAACATGGGCCGGGCCAAATCCTTGATCTTGAACCCACCGAGGCTTGGGATCTGATTGCAACCGACTTTCTTGACCTTGCAAGGCAGCTGACATGACCGCGGACGAATTGATTGCCCACCTCAACCTTGCCCCGCACCCCGAAGGCGGCCATTACCGACAAACCTGGATTGCCGGGGCGGCTGATGGAGCGCGCCCCGCCGGCACCTGCATCTACTTTCTGCTCAAGGCAGGCGAGCGCAGCCACTGGCATCGGGTCGATGCAACAGAGATCTGGCATCACTATGCAGGCGCTCCTTTGATCCTGTCGATGGCTGCCTCCGACGCCGGGCCGCGGACTGATCATATCCTTGGTCCCGATCTGAGCGCGGGTGAAGTGCCCCAACTGATCGTTCCGGAGCACCACTGGCAATCGGCACAAGGCACTGGGGATTTTACGCTTGTTGGATGTACGGTGTCGCCTGCCTTCCAATTTTCAGGCTTTGATCTGGCAGCGCCGGATTTCGACATACCCGGGCCGCCTGTGACCCAGACGGCCTTTAAGCCGACATGAGCAGCGCCCTCCTTCCTGACTTCGGCGTTTCCAATTGGGAGATCTCCGAAGCGCTCTACTGCGATCTCCTCGGTTTCGGCTGTGTTTATGAACGCCCGGAGGAAGGCTTTGGTCTACATCAAGCCATGCGCGGCAGAGCTGATGCTGGACCGGATCGGACTGAGACGTACCTTTGACGATGGGCAATGGCCGCCGTCATACCCGATCGGCAAGGGCCTGAACCTGCAAATCAAGGTCAGATCCGTTGGGTCTCTGGTCATGCGGTTTGGCACGGCTGCACAGCCGCTTGTCCTGCTGCTGAAAGATAGAGGGCACCATGTCACGGACCATGGCGTGGGCCAACGTCAATTCGGAGTGGCCGATCCGGATGGATACCTTTTGGGGTTCCCTAAAGACCTTGGATGCCGCCCAGTGACAAAATGACGACATAAAAGTTTGGCATCGGCCGTTCGCAGCCGCTTGACCTCGACGTCCGAGACGCGCATTCAAGCTGTTATGACACGTCCCATTGCTTTGATCACTGGTGCCTCCCGTGGCTTGGGTTTTGCCCTCGCAGAGGCGCTGTCAGAAACGCATCACGTCGTTGCCGTAGGTCGCACCGTTGGCGGCCTCGAAGACCTTGACGACCGGATAAAGGCAAAGGGAGGCGAAGCAACCCTGGCGCCCATGGACATAACCGTGCCAGAGGCGATGGCACAGCTGTGCCGTTCGGTCCACGACCGTTGGGGCAGCATCGACCTCTGGCTGCATACAGCCGTACATGCGGCCCCGCTGACCCCGGCAAGCCACGTCGACGGAAAGGACTGGGGCAAATCTGTTGCGATCAATCTGACCGCCATGGGCCACTTGGTTCCGTTCATTGCCCCACTTTTGGGCGCAAACGGCACGGCGGTGCTGTTCGATGACCCGCAAGGCGCCGGCAAATTCATGTGCTCTTATGGGGCCACCAAATCGGCGCAAATCTCTTTTGCCCGCAGTTGGCAGGCCGAAACCGCCAGCACGGGACCGAAAGTCTGCATCATGACGCCACGGCCGATGGCAACGGCGACCCGCGCCCGCTTTTACCCTGGCGAAAACCGGGACGTGCTTGCCTCGCCCCACGACGAGGCAAAGCGTCTCTTGCAAGAACTGCGCGGCTAACCGCACAAACTGCAAAGGCATGAACGATCCGGTTTGAACCAAGCGCAGGCCAAACACTTGAGCGTAAAGACCCACGATTGGCCACGTTTCCTCAAAGATGTCCGGGTCTGCCACGGCTCAACCCCACGCGTGCTGAACCGGCCGAGGTGACAGAGGCCAAGACAGCCGCTCCACGCGCCTAATTCTTTGCATAAACAGGCCGCCGGCTTCAGGCTGCGCGACAGATTTACGACACACGTGACAGGCAAATGGGCCATCGCGCCCTCCTGATAGCTTGCTCCAAGCCCGGCCATCCAATAGACAAGGAAAAACTCGCAAGCGGGCGGATACATGCGCATTCTCATTACAAACGACGACGGAATCAGCGCCCCCGGCCTGAAAACACTCGAAGACATCGCAAACGAACTTGCCGGTCCCAACGGAGAGGTCTGGGTTGTCGCCCCTGCCTTCGAACAATCCGGTGTGTCGCACTGCATCAGCTACACACATCCAACAATGATCACCCAACTTGGTCCGCGTCGCTTCGCAACCGAAGGCAGCCCGGCAGATTGCGTGCTTGCCGGTATTCACGACGTGATGAAAGACGCGTCGCCTGACCTGATCCTGTCAGGTGTGAACCGCGGAAACAACTCGGCCGAAAACGTGGCATATTCCGGCACAATCGGCGGCGCCCTCGAAGGCGCTTTGCAAGGCTTTCCCGCAATTGCCCTGTCACAGTATTACGGGCCTGACAACCTGAACCTCGCGAATCCCTTTGAAACAGCAGCGCAGCATGGGGCGGAAACGGTTCGGCGGATTCTTGCTGCCGACCCCACAGCGGGATCCGGTTACCGGTTGTTCTACAACGTGAATTTCCCGCCAGTTCCAGCCAATGCAGTCAAGGGATCCAAGGTCGTGGCACAGGGATTGCGAGAGAACACCCGCTTCTCTGTCGAACCGCATCTTGCACCGTCCGGTCGCAGATTTTTGTGGATCCGTGGCGGCGATCAACGCGCCGCTGTGGCGCCTGATACAGACGCTCATGCAAACCTCGCTGGATATATCTCGGTTACGCCGATGCGCGCCGACCTGACGGCACACGATGCCCTTGCGGATCTTGGTGCCGCCTTCTCATGACGTTCGATGCCGAACTGAAAATGCAATTTCTCTTCTCCCTTCGGTCTAAGGGAGTGACAGATGCCAA
>JAKVCP010000004.1:0-36112 GCA_022448925.1 Paracoccaceae bacterium | reverse complement strand
GTACTGACCGCAATGGAAAAAATCGACCGCGCAGAATTTGTGCGCGGCTATTTCAGTGATCGCGCCTATGACGACATGCCATTGCCAATCGCCTGCGGACAGACGATTTCGCAGCCCTCAGTCGTCGGCTTGATGACCCAGGCTCTCAAGATCACGCCGCGTGACAAGGTGCTCGAAGTGGGCACGGGCTCGGGATACCAGGCCGCGATTCTCAGCCAGCTGGCCCGTCGTGTCTACACTGTGGACCGACATCGGCGCCTTGTACGCTCCGCACATCAAACCTTTGACGCGCTGGGTCTGGTGAACATTATTGCCTTCGCCGCCGACGGCAGTTTTGGACTGCCGGACCAGGCTCCATTCGATCGCATTCTTGTGACCGCCGCCGCAGAAGACCCGCCCGGGCCTCTCTTGGCCCAACTTAAGATTGGCGGTATCATGGTGGTGCCCGTAGGCCAGTCGGACACGGTGCAAAGCCTGATCCGTGTCACCCGGCACGAAACCGGGTTTGATTACGACGAGCTGCGCCCGGTCCGCTTTGTTCCCCTGATCGAGGGGCTGGGCAAAGAGACATAACACCCGGCCTGAGGGGCCAAAAGACAAACGTCCTGCACAAAATGACGGGGCGCGTCAGAGGAACGAGTGACCATGACACCTCTTTCAATTTCTCTTCGTAGCATCCGCGCCCTTGGGGCCGTTTCGCTCTTTGCGTTGCTTGCAGCGTGCACCGATGGATTTGACATCGACCTGCGCGGCGGGATCGGCAACAATTTCGATACCACGCAGGCCGCCCGAGACGCGTCACATTCACGGCCCGAACCGGATGCCCGGGGGATCATCACCTATCCAACCTATCAAGTGGCTGTAGCACAGCGTGGAGACACACTTGATTCTCTGGCTGCACGGGTTGGCTTGCCAGCCCAAGACATCGCTCAGTTCAATGGCCTCGACCCACAAGACAGCTTGCGACGTGGCGAGGTCATCGCGTTGCCCCGCAAGGTCGCGACAGGCACAGATGGGGTGTTTGTCTCGGATGTGGACATTACCGAACTTGCAAGCAGTGCGATTGACAACGCCGCTGACACGACCCCGCAGGTGTCGAGCAAGCCACTGCCAGATGTCGGACCCGAGCCGATCCGCCACAAGGTCAAACGCGGAGAAACCGTCTACACATTGTCTCGGCTGTACAACATCTCTGTCCGTTCAATCGCCGATTGGAATGCCTTGGATCGAAGCTTTACGATCCGCGAAGGCCAGTACTTGCTGATCCCCAAGGCAGAGGCTGCAGAACCCGTCGCACTCATGGGTGAGGAAGACGCCAGCAAGCCGGGCGAAGGATCGGCGACTCCGCAGCCCCCCAGTGCCAAAAAGCCCCTTCCAGAAGAAGACGTCGCCCTTGACCCCAAGGCGCAGGAAGACGCGATCAAAGTTCCTGACATCGGTCAGAAACCAGCCGAGGTTCAGGCCGCAAACTCCGGTGCCGCAATGATCTACCCCGTCACGGGATCGATCATCCGCGCCTATGCAAAGGGTCGCAACGAAGGGATCGACATCGCCGCAGAGGCCGGAACCCCCATCAAGGCCGCAGCAAGCGGCTCGGTGTCCCATGTGAGTGAAACACCAGACGGCGTTCCAATCCTTTTGATCAGCCATCCCGGAAACCTGACGACAATATATACCAATCTCGATGGAATAACCGTAAAAACCGGCGACAGCGTCAGCAAAGGCCAACGTTTGGGCAAGATCCGTGCATCGGACACCCCCTACCTTCATTTCGAAGTTCGCGAAGGTTATCAGAGCGTTGATCCGCTGGACTACCTGAATTGATCTTGCCGCGGCGCTTTCAAACTGGGGCCCACCTGAGGTGCCCGCCCTAGGCGGGACCGAGGCAAACCTGCGCCTGATCCGATCGGATCAGGCCCCTTTTTACAAAAGGTTGACCCCTTTGCGTCCCGCCAAATCAATGAAGAACTGCCATGCCACCCGTCCCGAACGTGCGCCGCGGGTTGCCTGCCACTCGATGGCATCAGCGCGCAATTCGTCCGCATCAACCTGTAGCCCCACCGCCGCACAATATCCGTCTATCATTGCCAGATACTGATCTTGTGTGCAGGGATGAAAACCAAGCCACAGTCCGAACCGGTCGCTCAGGGAGACCTTCTCTTCAACCGCCTCTGCCGGATTGATAGCGCTTGATCGCTCATTTTCGATCATGTCGCGCGGCATCAGGTGACGTCTGTTGGACGTTGCATAAAAGACCACGTTTTGAGGTCGACCTTCGATCCCGCCATCCAAAACCGCCTTCAGCGATTTGTAATGCTGATCGTCATGGCTGAACGACAGATCATCACAGAACAAAATGAAACGATGCTGCGATGCGCGCAACATGTTCAAAAGCCGCCCGACCGAAGGCAAATCTTCTCGCTGCAACTCCACAATCTTAAGCGGCATCCCCCGGGCCACGATGTCTCCGTGTACCGCTTTTACAAGACTGGATTTTCCCATACCTCGGGCGCCCCACAAAAGCGCATTGTTGGCTGGCAACCCGCGAGCGAATTGCTCGGTATTGGCCAACAGCGTGTCGCGGCTGCGATCAACACCAATCAGCAAGGCCAGGTCAATTCGGCTCACCTGCGGCACAGGTTCCAGCCGATCAGGCTCCACATGCCAGACAAAGGCATCTGCAGCATCAAAGTCCGGAACGGCAAGCGGCGCCGGAGACATTCTCTCAAGCGCCGCCGCGATCCGTTCGTAGGGATCACCTGTCATCGCCATCCTTCATCAACGGATCTTCGTCCTCATCGTCGCCTTCATCGTCATAGTAGCCTTCGGCCCGCAAGCGTGCCTCGCGTTTCGCCTCAACCCGTTTCACGAGGAAAATCGAAACCTCGTAAAGGCCATAGACCACCGTGAACAGGATCAGTTGCGTCACGACATCAGGCGGTGTCACCACTGCGGCAAGAACCAGAATGCCCACCATGGCGTACTTGCGGACATTGCCAAGCCCCTCGGCGCTGACCAGTCCGGCTTTGCCCATCAAGGTCAGCAGAACCGGCAACTGAAAACACAACCCAAAGGCCATGATAAAGACCAGCGTGATATGCAGCGACTCGTTCACCTTGCCAAAGAAGGTGATCTTGATCCCATCCTCTGACCCGGGCACCACCGCCGCATCCGCGGGCAGGTCCGTGACCGCTTGACCCAGGAAATTCGCAAAGATTGAGCTGATGTCCGCAAATCCAAGAAAGAAGTTCATTGCCAGCGGTGTCACGACGAAATGCGCAAAACCCGCCCCCAGCAAGAACATCACCGGCGACGCAATCAGGAACGGAAGAAAGGCCGATTTCTCGGACTTGTAGAGACCCGGCGCGATAAAGCGCCACATCTGGTTGGCAATGTAGGGAAACGACAACGCAAAGCCGAAAACCATAGAGATCCGAAACAGGGTAAACAGGTATTCCTGCGGGCTCGTGTATTGCAGCGTCGGAGAGGGGTCTCCGAGGGCCCGCAACGAGTTTTCAATCGGAACAAGCAAAAACTCGAGGATATGTTGCGCAATGAAATCGCCTTGGATCGGCACAAAGCACAGGCAAATTCCAATCAGCAGCGCCACCACCGATCGGATCAGTCGGGTACGCAGTTCTGCCAGGTGCTCGATCAACGGGGCCGAGCTGTCTTCGATTTCGTCTTGTGCGCTCATGCCTTGCTCTCATCCTTGGGCGTGTCGGCCGGGGGCTCCAGCTCCTGCGCCCGTGCCAGGGCTGCGTCCGCCTCTTTTTGCAAACGCTCGGCCTGTTTGCGTGCGGTTGTGGCCTCGATTTTCTTGCGCGCCTCGTCCCGTTCTGCGGCAAGTTTTCCGGTTTCGCTGTCAGGGTCGAGGTTCATCATCGAGTTGGCGGCATCTTTGACCCCATCCAAGGCAGAGCCCACCGGGTTGGTCGCCGATTTGAAGGTCGACGCCACATCCTTGACGCCGGTTTCATCGGCCGCATCGTTCATCGCACGACTGAATTCACGCGCCATTCCGCGGGCCTTGCCAACAAAACGACCCACATTTTGGAATAGCTTCGGCAGATCCTTGGGGCCAACGACGATCAGCGCCACCACCCCGACGACCAAAAGCTCGCTCCAGCTTAGCCCGCCCATGGATCAGACCTTGTCTTTCTGATCCTCGGGGGTCACGTCCTTGGCGGCCTCGGCGGCGTCTTCTTCCAGTTCCTTGGTGCCGTCGTTCACGCCCTTTTTGAAGGCCGTGATGCCTTTGCCGACCTCACCCATCAGCGATGAAATCTTGCCCCGTCCAAACAGAACCAGCACCACAACCGCGATCAGCAGAAGGCCGGGCAGACCAATGTTTCCGATACCCATGTCTCTCTCCTTGTGACATGCGGCGCCCTGTGGCGCCCTGCGTCTTTCCTAGGCCCCTATCTAATGCCTGCACGCGGGGGCGAAAAGTGACAAAGCGCGCGGTTGGGGTTCTCTCTGTGTCAAGAGATTGTCAGGTGTCAGGTTTCTGTCAGTATGGTGCCCAGGAAACAGGCAGGGATTCGCAATGAAACGGGCCGACCGGCTATACGCACTGATGTCGCGTCTCAAAGACGGGCGCCTACACACAGCTGAAGCCATGGCGCAGGATTTGGGCGTATCCGTCCGCACAATTTATCGCGACATGGAAACACTGGCCGCCTCTGGCGTGCCCGTCGAGGGGGCCCGCGGCTATGGATATACCGCGCGCTCTGCGGTGACGCTGCCACCTCTCAATCTGACCGAACGCGAGCTTGAGGCCCTGCACCTGGGATTGGCGGTGGTCGGGGAAAGTGCAATGGACGATTTGCCAGATGCCGCCCGGTCACTCTCGGCCAAGATAGAGGCCGTCCTCCCCGAGGACACCGAGAGCGCCCCAAACAGCTTTGGCTTTGCGACACATCTGTTTGCCGAAGCGGCGCAGGGTTTTGCCCATATGCCCGCGTTCCGCGCCGCGATCCGTTCACGGCAAAGACTTGCCGTGACACTGTCCAGCGATGGGTCACGACGGGTCGTCAGGCCGCTGCAACTCGATTATTGGGGGCGCGTTTGGACCTGCACGGTCTGGGACGAAACTGCCGAGGCCTTTGCCCGCTTTCGCTTTGACCAAATCGCCACGCTAAATGTGCTGCCCGGGCTCTTTGTGGATGAACCGGGCAAACGATTGTCAGACTATAAGCGGCATCAAAGTTAGGAAATCTGCAGCACGCGTTGCGCCCCATGATCACGTGACAGGAACAGGTCGACCGCACCAATGCGGCACGGCATGCCGCATACAACGCACCCTTACAAATGCTTGTTTTGGCACAACTTGCATACGCTCAACCCTTCATTCATGCTGTTTACAAAGCGTATTGCCACGGAGACATTATGATGCATTTTCGACTGTTGATGGCTGCCACCTTGATGGTCATCACTGCCAAGGCGACCCTTGCCGGGACTCTCATATACATTTCGAGCGAGCCCGACCGGCGAAAAGTGCTTTGCAACTACATTTTCGAAGGCGAAGTCGAAAAGGGCGATGCTGCAAAGCTGGGACAATTGGTCGGATATACAAGCTCTGTGCCAGACCGCTTGTGCCTGAACAGTCCTGGCGGCTCTATGGCAGAGGGACTCAAGATGTTTGACGCCATCTGGAAACGCCAATTCGAGACAATTGTGATGTCCGATGCACGTTGTGAAAGTGCCTGTGCGCTTGCCTGGCTTGGAGGCAGTGCTCGAGTTGGCACCGGTTCTTTTCGCGCCTCTCTGCGTTCAGTTGAAGCGGGTGGTCGGCTTGGCTTTCATGCGCCTTCACTGGATCTCGGCGAGGGTGGCAGCTACTCGGCAGCGGTCGTGGAAAAGGGCTTTGCGCTTGCACTTCAGACAGCGCAAGGCCTGTTCCGTCTTCAGTTGCACAACGAAAACGGGGCGCATGGCATGTCGCAGTTCCTTTACCACCAAACTCTTGCGACGCCTCCTAACGAGATGTTCATCATTGACACCGTCGGCAAGGCTCTCTTCGCGGATATAACAGTGGCATCGCTATCACTCCCCTCAGAAAAGGATCTTGGTGCACAGGAAATGGTGAATGTCTGCGCCGCCGCTTGGCTGTTGAATGAGGGAGTGCCACCCAATTTCACCACGCTCGAAGCTCTTTATGCAAGCTTGGCCGAGACTGAACTCCTCTGGAACGACAGGGTCCTTCCTTTGAACGAACGCGTGCGCTTTATACAGGGCGAATATTCGACATCCACTTTGGTTCGCGGATACCCAAGGATCACGCACAACTCCGAAACCGTCTGCAAGGTAACAGTATCATCTATCGGTGGCTTCGACGTCTCCTTGTGGCCAATGTTCGATCAATGGGCAAACTTCACACCAAAAGGCAGACCACTGGTTAGGATGACACTGCCCTACTTGGCCGCTTTGGACCCCGCATTGCCCTTGATTGCGCGGCCGCGTCCTGAACAGCCTTTATCCACAAAAACGAAAAATGAACGGTTTATTGCCAAAAGGAACTATGACAGGCCCGGCAACGACATTCCTGGGGCTGATGTCAAAGGGGTGTCCTTTGATCAGTGCAAAGAGATTTGTCAGTCCAACCCGAACTGCAAAGCGATAGCCCACATCAGATCCCGTCAATGGTGTTGGCCGAAAGATGGCATAGCGCAAAGAACGTCATTGGACGGTGTCGACAGCGGCTATTTCCCAAATCGCTAGGCGTAAGTTGATTGTGGTCCCGGCAGGACCCCATCAACCCGAGACAGGTGCGGACAACAAACACATGACCACCGTTGCTCTGCGCCCAAGACAGGTCCAAAAGGTTGGCGGGGGGATCTCATGCCGTGCTGACGGGCTTGTTGACCTGACGCGATCAGCTTGTTTGACGGCCCGGGGGCGGATCTTCGCTTTATGCCCTGCAATGCCACCTCCGGAAGTCCACGGAAAGCTTGCCCATGCGTCGGTTTGGCGTCAAATATTGGGTTATTTTCAGGGATCGGAGTCCGGTTTTATGCGTTATTTTCTGCCTGTCGTCCTCTTTATACTCACAACCCTTTCTGCACAGGCAGAGCGCCGTGTTGCACTGGTCATCGGCAACACCGATTATGAGATCATTGGCAAACTCGCCAACGCCGGTGAAGATGCGCGACTGATCAGCGACACGCTGCGAAAGATGGGGTTTGACGTTGAAACGGTTTTCGACGCAGACGAAGACACCATGGGAGAAGCGATCGACATTTTTGCGGCAAAGGCCCGGCTGGCAGACGTCGCGGCGGTCTACTTTGCTGGTCACGGAATTCAATACAACCGCGCAAACTACCTGATGCCGGTTGATGCAAGATTGCGCAGCGCCGCTGCGATCGCACGCGAAGGAATTGCGCTTGACCAGATCATGCAGGCCTTGGAACCAGTGCCGATTTCACTGATCTTTCTTGACGCATGCCGCAACAATCCCTTTGCAGAGCAAGTTCTGGCTCAAGCCCAGTCTGAAGGCCGCACCGCAGGGCTGACCCGTGGCCTTGCCGTGGTGCAGGCACAAGGCGACCAGCTGGTTGCCTTTGCCACGCTACCCGACACGGTCGCCAGTGACGGTTCGGGGGGCAACTCTCCATTCGCTTTGGCGCTTGCCCGCCACATTCCGACCCCCGGAATTGAAGTTTCAGTCATGATGAAGCGCGTGACAGCAGACGTTTACGACAAGACCGATGGCGCACAACGGCCTCAGCAGCTCAGCCAGATGCAGCGCGAATTCTACTTTTCGCCCTCAGCAGAGACATCACAACAGACCCTGCATTCAGAGCTGGAGCCAATCCTGTCAGTCTATCCACTGAGCGTGACAGTCAACGATGAGATCGCGATGATCGCAGACCTTCCACGTGCATGCACCCCATTCTTTTTCGCTGTGGCACCGTCAGGCAAGTTCACCCCGATCCCGCGTGACTTTTTCAAGACTGTGGGGTTATCCAATGGGCAGACCCGCTACGAGATCTCTCCCGGCTCACGCTACGGTCTGATTGTCCTGCCCGAAGACGAAAAGGGCGATCATCACATTGGCTACATTTGTGAACCGCCATTGGGTACGGATCAGAGTATTCTGAAAGCCCTGCTGCGACAGGCCCGCAATACTGCAACAACAGGTGGGCCCGAAGATGGGGTTTATGATCAGTCTGGTTTGACCGTGACCTACCAGATGCGAGAGTTGGTGATCCGCTAGTCTCTAGCGTACCGGAACCAGCACCAGTTGTACGCGCCTGTTGTTTGCGGCCAAAGGGTTTTCCGGATCGGCAAGTCTGGTAAATCCAAGACCCACGGACTGAGCCAGAGATTCGGGCAAAGCAGCCGCAGAGGTTACAAACGCTGCGACACTTTGTGCCCGGCGACGCGATAGTTCAAGATTGTACTCTGCCGATCCTTTGGCGTCGGTGTGCCCCATAAAAATGAGTTTGTAACCGTCGAAATCCCCGTCACGCAGGACCTCGGCCAGATCGACCAGTTGTGGGATTTGGTCCGCGCGAATACTGTCTGAATTGCTGTCAAAAAGAACCTCCAGATCAATTGACGGCAAAACCACAGGGGCCGCTGCCCCATCACGATCAGGGTTTGCCGAGACACGCGTTTCGTCGACCTCTTCCCGATCAATGATACCGATGTTGACAACATCGTCGATTGAGAACGCGACCGAAGACTTGAAGGATCCTTCCTCGCAGGACCGAGGGTCCCGCAGACAAAGCGCAATCCCGCTTTCCTGTTTCGAACCTTCCGCAGGCCTGTCCGCCGCGCCGTCACCAAGATCAAAATCATCCAAAGTTATGACGGACTGTGCTGACACGGGACAGGCGAGCAAGGTCAAGGCACATACAAGGGCAAAGGTGTTTGAGGGACGCATGGGGTTCAATCCTTGAAATATGTCGGAATCACCAAGCACTCTAGTGCATATGACCAGTCTTGCGAAAGGCTTGGCGCACAATGACAATGACCCGCTGCAACCGCATATGAGGGTAAAATTGTTGCATCGTTTGTGTCGCAAAATTCCCGATCGAATTTGCTATTTCTTTCGCCACAAACACCCGGCAACACCTGGCAACAGGGAGGCTTTGTTTCCCTGTTGCCAGCGCGGGCATATTGTTTCAGCCAAACTCAAATGGCCTGGGCCACATTTGCCCGATCTGTAATGTCAGACAGTTCCATCATCTGCGGCTCTACACTCCCATCCATCGCGACCTCAAATTTTGAGACCATGGAGTTCAGGCTCATTGCATCAGATTTCAACATGTGTGCAGCGGCCGTTGCCTCTTCGACCATAGCCGCATTCTGCTGCGTCACCTGATCCAAATTATTGACGCCCTTGTTGATCTCACTCACACCGATTGCCTGTTCCGAGGCCCCGGTGGCAATCCCCGAAATAAGGTCTGAAATGTGATCAACACTGGTCACGACCATCATAAGGGCTTCACCAGCCTGGTCGACCAATTTGGCGCCGGACTTTACTTGTTGAGACGACCCGCTGATCAGAGTTTTGATCTGCTTTGCGGCATCGGAACTGCGCTGAGCCAACGCGCGCACCTCTGAAGCAACAACAGCAAAGCCCTTTCCAGCCGCGCCAGCGCGGGCAGCCTCTACCCCGGCATTCAACGCAAGCAAGTTGGTTTGGAAAGCAATATCGTCAATGACGCCAATTATTTCATTAATCTGGTCTGACGATTTCTCAATCTCGGACATTGCCCCTATAGCATTTTGCATGACCCGTCCGTTTTCAGATGCCATGGTGTTTGTCTCACTTACGGTCTTGGAAACCTCTTTCGCACCCTCTGCTGCCGATTTTACGCTGGCTGCCAACTGATCCAGCGCCGCTGCTGTTTCTTCCAATGTCGCCGCCTGGGACTCAGTCCGTCGGGACAAGTCATCAGAGGCGCGACTGATCTCTTCTGCGCCACTTTGAATGCTGTCTGCATTCGATCGGACCTCTGACATTGCCTGCCGCATCTTTGAAATCGCAGCATTGAAATCCTGGCGTAGAGGTTCGTATTTTTCGGCGAAACTGGTTTCAATACCCGCAGTCAGATCACCCTCCGCAAGTGCTTTTAGCCCGCGCCGCAACAACTCGACCACATCTGCCTGTGCCCGTGCGTCCATCTGCGCAATGTCTTCAAGCCTTCGTGCCTCTTCCAGACGCGCGGACATCGTCTTGACCGAAACTGAGATATGACCAATTTCATCCCCACGTTCAGGCAAGGTTCCTGCCGCATCAAACCGACCTTCGCCAACTAAGGTGATGGTGTCTGACAGCCGCACAAGCGGTCGTGTTACCAGCTGACGAACCGCAAGGGATACTCCGACCAATATAGCGATCAGAGCGATCATCGCCTCAATTTCAACCCGGACACGCTCTTCTGCGAGATGCGCAAGACTTGGCGCCGGATCCCAAAGCATGACAAAGACACCGTGGGTGGGCATGGCCTCTTTCTTTTGAATTGGGAAGGCGACATGAAATCCGTCATTCACCTCAAGCGGTGCGTTTGTACGCAACACCTCTGTCCCGAGACTGCGTGCTGTGGCTGCATGGCCAAGGTCATCGCTCCCGAGTTGCATGACCAGCTTGCCCTCGAGGTCAAAAATCGCGCCATACACCCCATTTTCGCCCGCCTCTTCAAGAGCGATATGCAGACTTTCTTCCAGCTTTTCCTGAACTTTGAACTGCATTGAGTCCGCCATCTGGTGCGAGATCGCCAAGGTCGTATGATGCGCAAGATCGCGCAGGCGGTCCGTGACAATCCGCTCTGTCAAACTGGAGAAGCGAAATAGCAAAAGCGCCCCCAGGACAAGCATGGCAACTGCAAAGAGCAGCGAACATTTGACAAAAATGGTGTTGAAGCGCGAAAGCAGCGGAACCGGCGTTGCTGTCTCAGACATGGTATTTCTCAATCATTTATAGTGTTTGCAGTTGCAGGCGACGATTTCCGATGGCCCATACGTGACGGGGGCCGGATTGCGCACCATGACGCGGAAACGGATGGAATGGTGTCGACGACATTGTCCTGCGTTCCTCATGTTATGGCCAGCGGGCCCTGTAGACCCCCAATAGCGGACCACACACTAGCAATCCCTTAAACAAACAATTTTCAGTATTTCTAAGCCGCCGCGCAGTGCTGCAGAGACACATTGGAGAGGATGAAGGATCTGGATCTGCTGGACTTGCAGCTGTGTCCAACGGTTTCGGCATGGCCGACGGTCGCGCTTTTGAACCACCGGTCCCGACACCGTCACATCCCGGGGTGCTCAATCAAACAGAAATCGCATCAGAAAAAGACGCAAACCGGCCAGTTTGTCGGTTTCAGAACAGATCCCATCGCCAGCCCCGGCCCACACTGACGTACGGAGAGACGTCGATGCATCAGGAAGACAGCCGGATAGAGCTGCTTGGGCTGACAATTGGCGCGCGGCGCGGACGGGCGGCGCGAGGCAGGCCCTTTTTTGTTGCACGCTCTGATCACGCTCTTTTTGACACTCCAAAACTTGCTCGGATATCTCCATGGATACACAGACAAAACGCCGGTCCGGCGGTCGCGCCGCACGCCGCGCAGCGCGCGCAGACAAGCTTGCAGATCACCTTCGTCCTATCAAGCCCGGCCTGACCGGCGGGGCGTTTCGCCCTTTGACAGGGACACAGGTGCAGCGAATACATCAGACAGCCCTCCGCGCCTTGGAAGAGATTGGATTGGCCGACGCCCCGCAATCGGGCATCGACGTCATGACCGCAGCCGGAGCGATCCTTGGTGAAGATGGCCGGCTGCGATTTCCGCCGGCTTTGGTCGAAGATATGCTGGCAAAGGCCGCAACATCCGTCACACTGTGTGGGCGCGATCCGACCTATGACCTGGATCTCAGCGGGACCCGGGTGCACTATGGCACCGCCGGTGCAGCAGTCAGCGTCGTGGACGTCGACGGCCGCCACTACCGCGAAAGCACTTTGCAAGACCTTCACGATGCAGCTAGGATCACCCAATCACTGGAAAACATACACTTTTTTCAAAGGCCAATGGTCGCACGCGATATCTCTGACAACCTTGAGATGGATCTGAACACGGTCTATGCCTGCTGTTCCGGCACGTCCAAGCACATCGGTATCTCACTGTCGGATCCATCCCATGCCCCCGCGCTATTCGATATGTTGCACATGATCGCAGGCGACGAACAAAGCTGGCGAGCGCGCCCCTTCGTATCGAATTCAAACTGTTTTGTTGTCCCGCCAATGAAGTTCGCAACCGAAAGCTGCGAGACCATGGAACAATGTATCCGCTCCGGCATGCCTGTCTTGTTGCTGAGTGCAGGCATGGCGGGGGCAACGGCTCCATCGACGATTGCGGGGGCCTTGGTCCAGGCAACCGCCGAATGTCTCGCAGGCATTGTCTATGTGAACGCAATCGCCCCGGGCCATCCTGCTATCTTTGGAACCTGGCCTTTTGGGTTAGACCTGCGCAGCGGCGCAATGTCCGTTGGCTCTGGTGAACAGGCCCTGCTCAGCGCGGGATGCGCACAGATGCACCAGTTCTATGGCATTCCCGGGGGCGCAGCAGGAGGAGCCAGCGATAGCAAAATGCCTGACATGCAGGCCGGATGGGAGCAGATGTGTTCAAACGTGATGGCAGGGCTGGCCGGTCTGAACATGGTCTATGAGGCCGCAGGGATGCATGCCTCGCTGCTGGGCTTTTGTCATGAAAGTCTGATCCTGAGTGACGATCTGGTCGGCCAGGCCTTACGCTGTGTGCGCGGGATCGAAGTCGATGACGAAACCCTGGCTCTGGATCAGATCCGCGAGGTTTGCATCGGTGGGCCGGGCCACTATCTGGGCACCGCGCAGACCTTGGGGCGGATGGAACGTGACCACGTCTATCCAACTCTCGGCAACCGTGCTTCGCCGAAAGAGTGGGACGAAACCGGCAAGCCGGACCTGATTCACTCCGCCACGCAGCGCAAACAAGAGATTTTGTCGCGGCCGAGCGCTGTGGCCTTTGATCCCGAGTTGGACCAAAAGCTGAGAGCGGCGTTCAAGATTCATCTCTCGCCCTGACGGTTTCGGGCGGGTTGCAAGGCCCGTCCACCTGATCGGAGGTTTCATGCCCTATCTCTTGCTTACCTTTGCCATTCTCGCAGAGACAATTGGCACGGCAGCGCTGCAGGCCAGCAGCCAATTTACCAAAATGGCGCCCTCTTTGATCGTGGTGATCAGCTATGCGCTTGCCTTTTTCCTGCTCAGCCATGCATTGCGGTATTTTCCAGTGGGTATCGCCTATGCGATCTGGTCCGGCCTGGGCATTGTCTTCATTTCCGTGATCGCCCTTGCGGTCTTTGGCCAAAAGCTTGATCTGCCGGCCGTTCTTGGCATCGGCCTGATCATCGCGGGAATTGTTGTCATTAACCTGTTTTCCAAAACCGCGACGCATTGAAGCGTTGTACGCGCAAATCCGCGATGGCAAGCGCCCAATTACACGCGATCTTGGCGAAAAGCCGTAAAAGAACTGCGCAAAATGCCGCCAAGACACACTCGGCTCTGGTCTTTTTCTGCAGTTGCAGCTAACCCGCGCGCACCACCCAGGAAAAGGCACTCTCGAAATGGATCTTCGCAACATCGCGATTATCGCACACGTTGACCATGGCAAAACCACGCTTGTGGACGAGTTACTGAAACAATCCGGCGCGTTCCGGGAAAACCAGGCCGTGGCCGAACGCGCGATGGACAGCAATGATCTTGAACGCGAACGCGGCATCACGATCTTTGCAAAGCCGACCTCGGTCGAGTGGAAAGGCACGCGGATCAATATCGTCGACACGCCGGGACACGCTGATTTCGGCGGCGAAGTCGAGCGAATCCTAAGCATGGTTGACGGCGTCGTTCTTCTGGTGGACGCCGCCGAAGGCCCAATGCCGCAAACCAAATTCGTGACCTCCAAGGCTCTGGCGCTGGGATTGCGCCCGATCGTGGTGTTGAACAAGGTCGACAAGCCCGACGCAGAGCCTGACCGTGCCCTCGATGAATGCTTTGACCTGTTTGCTTCGCTTGACGCAACAGAGGATCAGCTGGACTTTCCGCACATGTATGCCTCGGGCCGAAATGGCTGGGCGGACGCCGAATTGGACGGCCCACGTCAGGATCTGACCGCCCTGTTCAACCTGATCGTCAATCATGTGCCAGAGCCCAAGCAGATTGCCCGACAGGACGAAGATTTCCGCATGCTCGCAACAACGCTGGGCAGCGATCCCTTTGTGGGCCGCATTCTAACGGGACGCGTTGAATCCGGGCGCCTCAAGGTCGGCGCAACCGTGCAGGCGCTCAGCCGGATCGGTCAAAAGATCGAACAATTCCGCGTCACCAAGATTCAGGCCTTTCGCGGGCTTGCGCAACAGGACATTGAAGAAGCAACGGCCGGCGATATCGTCAGCCTAGCGGGGATGTCGAAAGCAACAGTGGCTGACACCATCTGCGCACTGGCCGTCGAGGACGCGCTGGACGCCCAGCCCATCGATCCGCCGACCATCACCGTCACCTTCGGGATCAACGACAGCCCTTTGGCCGGGCGGGATGGCAAAAAGGTGCAAAGCCGTGTGATCCGCGATCGCCTTTTGAAGGAAGCGGAATCAAACGTTGCCATCAAAGTCACTGACACCCCAGGTGGCGAGGCCTTTGAGGTCGCCGGCCGAGGCGAGCTTCAAATGGGCGTTCTGATCGAAAACATGCGCCGCGAAGGCTTTGAACTTGGAATTTCACGACCGCGTGTGCTGATGCGCGAAGAAGACGGCCAAACGCTCGAGCCCGTCGAAGAGGTCACGATCGACGTCGACGACGAATATTCTGGTGCGGTGATCGAAAAGGTCACTGGCACGCGAAAGGGCGAGTTGGTTGAAATGCGGCAAGCGGGGGCTGGCAAGACACGGATCATCGCTCATGTGCCCTCACGCGGCTTGATCGGCTATCACGGCGAATTCCTGACCGACACCCGTGGCACCGGGGTTCTGAACCGAGTTTTCCACGGTTGGGTAGCACATAAAGGCCCCATTCCCGGCCGACGCGCCGGTGTGCTGATCTCAATGGAGAACGGCGATGCAGTGGCGTATGCGCTATGGAACCTTGAGGAACGTGGTCGCATGTTCGTCGGGCCACAAGCCAAGGTATACCAAGGGATGATTATCGGCGAGCATTCGCGCGATAACGACCTGGAAGTTAACCCGCTGAAGGGAAAGAAACTGACCAACGTCCGCGCCAGCGGTTCCGATGACGCCGTGCGCTTGACCCCGCATGTGCAATTCAGCCTGGAAGAGGCGATCGCCTACATCAACGACGACGAACTGGTCGAGGTGACGCCAAACTCTATTCGCCTGCGGAAACGCTACCTTGACCCGCATGAGCGCAAGCGGATGTCCAAGGTCCTGTAAAGTTGAACCAATCTTTGCACAAAAATAAAGGGCGCGACCTTCTGGTCACGCCCTTCTAACTATATAAAATCGAAAAATTCCGATTATTTGCATGCAGCCTTACGGGCGACATAGTATCCAGGCGCAACCTGGTGTTCTGTTTCTTTGTAGACCGCCGGGTAGTGAACCTTGATCATCTGTCCATTGCGATATTCCCACTCTGTGTGGGCTGCCATGATCAATTTCTTGTGGGTCTTGTACTTGGCGGGCATCCAGATCTTGTCGTAGCAGGCAACCACTTGACCTTCCCAGGCGAATGCCGGAGCCGCTACAGTTGTGAATGCCAGCGCGGCGCCCATGAGCAATTTTTTCATTTTATATCTCCCAATTCAATTGCGGGTGCCCAAATACTAGCGAGCAAACTTCGCTTTAGGCGACACCAAAAAAGCATGGAAATGTAATAATGGCATTGGGTTAGAACAAATACCCCGAAAAACATGGGTTCTGTGATCAATCCGCCATAGTTTTGCCATAATTGTCCGGCGCCTTGCAACAATTGATCGTTTCGGATCGCGCAACAATGTGTGGATACTGTGTAATTGTCCACATTTACCAAACAGCTGGCGCAGACACATGCGAATCGCATGACTGAACCAAAGCTCAGTCGAGTCCCAAAAAATACCTTGGTTAATGAGTTAAATCGTCACTTACTCAGAAAGTTCGACGATGACCAATTCACGCTGCGCCGCGCCCCGCGCATGGTCAAGGGCGCTTTGATATTCTGCTGAATGATAGCATGTTTCCGCCGCCTCCAAAGACGGAAATTGCGCGACAACATTGCGCGGGCGATCCGGGCCCTCCAGTTGCACATATCGTGTCGCGCGCGCAAGGAAATGGCCACCGTGCTTCGCGATAGCAGGCCCGGCCAGCGCGGCGTATTTCCCATAGGCCTCGGGGTCGGTCACATCTACATGGGCAATCCAAAGAGCTCCGGGCATCTTGTTTATCCTTTTATCACTGCTTCCGAGGCCGCAATCGCCGCCTCTGCGTTGCTGGCATCCTTGCCGCCGCCTTGCGCCATATCGGGGCGTCCTCCGCCCCCCTTGCCGCCCAGTTCCGAAACGGCCGCCCTCACAAGATCCACGGCGGAAAGGTCTTTTGTCAAATCACTGGTAACCCCGGCGGCGACCGCGGCCTTGCCGCCGGTATCGGCAATCAGCAAAACGGCGCCGCGACCCATGCGGGATTTGTGTTCGTCGATCAGGGGCGGCAGATCCTTTCCCGAAACGCCGGTCAAGACCTGCGCCAAGAACGGCACCCCTGCCACCTCACGCACGTCAGAACCCGCAGTTTGCCCCGCCCCACCTGCCAAAGCCAAATCACGGCGCAGTTGCGCAACCTCATTTGTCAAAGCTTTTCGTTCATCCAGCAATGCCTTGACGCGAGCTGGAACCTCGGTCGTTTGCGTCTTCAACTCTTGCGCGGCCTCGGCCAGCTTTTGGCCCTGCTGCGCCAGATGGCGGAAAGCGTCAGCACCGGTCAAGGCCTCGATCCTGCGCACACCGGCACTGGAGGCGCTGTCACCCAGAGTGACGAACACACCGATATCGCCAGTCTGCCCCACATGGGTCCCACCGCAAAGCTCAAGCGAATAGGTGTCGCAGGCGGCCCCTTTACCTGAGCCGTTCAACGTGCCCATAGAGACCACGCGGACTTCGTCACCATATTTTTCACCAAAGAGCGCCTGTGCGCCCATACCACGAGCGTCATCAGGCGTCATAATCCGCGTTTCGACTGGACTGTTCTGACGGATAAAGGCATTCACCTCGTCTTCGACCTGTCGCAACTCATCCGCCGTCAACGCCTTGCCGTGGCTGAAATCAAAGCGCAAACGATCATCCGAATTCAATGACCCACGCTGCGCAACGTGATCGCCCAGAGCACGACGCAGCGCTTCGTGAAGCAGATGAGTGGCAGAATGGTTGGCCCGGATCGCGGTGCGACGCGTGTGATCCACCTCCAGGACTGCGCCCTGCCCGGCCTCAATAACGCCCCGCGAGACAGTGCCAACGTGCACAAAGACGCCTGCGACCTTGCGTGTGTCAGTCACGGCCACCTCACCGGTTTCCGTTTGCAGTACCCCACTGTCCCCGACTTGACCGCCAGACTCTGCGTAAAACGGTGTCTGATTCAGAACAACTTGCAGCTCTTGCCCTTCCGAGGCCTTGTTGACTTCAGACCCATGCTGCACCAACGCGACAATCTGGCCCTCGGCAGTTTCGGTGTCATAGCCCAGAAAATCAGTGACCCCATGCGCCTCGGCAATATCAAACCACATCGTCGCATCTGCGGCCTCGCCACTGCCGGCCCAAGCCGCGCGCGCCTTGGCTTTTTGTTCTGCCATGGCGGCGTCGAAGCCTTCTAAATCGACCTCGCGGCCCTTTTCCCGCAGCGCATCCTGCGTCAGGTCCAGCGGGAACCCATAGGTATCATACAGTTTGAACGCGGCTTGCCCCGGCAGAGGCGCATCCGCAGCCAGCCCGCCCAATTCATCATCCAGCAGTTTCAGCCCACGGTCGAGCGTCTGCTTGAATCGGGTTTCTTCCAGCCGGAGCGTTTCCTCAATCAAGGCCTGAGCCTGTCCCAACTCTGGATAGGCGCCCCCCATCTTGCGCACGAGGGCCGGAACAAGCCGATGCATCACAGGATCCTTTGACCCCAACAGATGCACATGACGCATGGCGCGGCGCATGATGCGGCGCAACACATAGCCGCGACCTTCATTGGAGGGCATAACCCCATCCGCGATCAAGAACGAGGTCGATCGCAAATGATCTGCAATAACGCGATGATGCACATTGCCCGGCCCATCCGGGTCAGCGCTGGTTGCATCTGCTGACGCCTCAATCAGGCTGCGCATCAGATCAGTGTCATAATTGTCATGCTTGCCCTGCAGCAGCGCACCGATCCGCTCCAGCCCCATGCCGGTATCGATCGACTGCATATCGAGCGCTTTCATAGAGCCGTCCTCGAACTGCTCATTCTGCATGAAGACCACATTCCATATTTCGATGAACCGATCGCCATCTTCGTCAGCCGATCCCGGAGGCCCCCCCCAGATATGGTCGCCGTGATCGTAGAAAATTTCCGTACATGGACCGCAAGGACCCGTTGGGCCCATCTGCCAGAAATTGTCAGAGGTCGATATCCGGATGATCCGGTCTTCGGGCACCCCGACCTTTTTCCAGATTTCAAAGGCTTCATCGTCGGTGTGATACACCGTCGTCAGAAGCCGCTTGGCATCGATGTCAAAATCCTTGGTGATCAATTCCCAGGCAAAAGGGATCGCTTCGGTTTTGAAGTAATCACCAAAGCTGAAGTTTCCAAGCATTTCAAAGAATGTATGGTGGCGCGCCGTGTACCCAACATTGTCGAGATCATTGTGCTTACCGCCAGCCCGTACACATTTCTGGCTTGTCGTTGCACGGCTGTAGTTACGTTTTTCGACGCCTGTGAAAAGGTTCTTGAACTGCACCATGCCTGAATTGACGAACATCAAGGTCGGATCATTGCGCGGCACCAGCGGGCTGGAAGAAACGACCTCATGGCCTTGCTTCTCAAAGTAATTCAGAAAAGTTGATCGGATGTCGTTCAGGGTTGCCATGGCTCGGTGGAACTTTCGCGTCTCGGTGGGGTCATCGTTCCGTGTAAGCTGCGCAGATGATCATGTCCACACCTTGCCAGCCAGCAAGACAGCCGAGCCACTCGCAAGGGGCCACAATGCACCTGAAAAGTGCATTACCATGACTGTGGCGGCAACTCGACGGGCACCAGCGGGGCAAGATCTGGCACATCCAAGATAAATGACCCTCAGCCAGGCGCCCTAAAGCCCAGTCGGCTCGTCATCCCAGTCGGCTCGTCCAGAACACCTGTTGAAGGTCGCTGTCAAATTTTCATGCGGGCGCAAGACGTCGCAGAAGGCCTAGCACGATTCCTTCCGGAACCGGTCAGTGCAAAGATACGCTCAACATCAGCAAGAACGGCGTATCTTCAGCGACGCCGTTCTCCGGGATGGCGGTTGTATCGCTCGCCGTGATGAGGCTGCTCGCAGTCGATCAGTCTTCTACCAAGGCCTCATCATCGGGGGGCATGTCGAATTCCAAACCATGTGCCGCACGAATTTTATCTTCGATTTCAAGCGCCATTCGGGTGTTTTCCCGTAGGAAATTTTTGGCATTTTCGCGTCCTTGGCCAATCCGCTCATCACCGTAACTGAACCATGACCCCGATTTGCCAACCACACCCGCCTTCACGCCAAGGTCCAGCAGCTCTCCCATTTTTGAGATACCTTCGCCATACATGATGTCGAACTCTACCTGCTTGAACGGCGGGGCCACCTTGTTCTTGACCACCTTCACCCGTGTCGCGTTACCGACAACTTCGTCCCGGTCCTTGATAGAGCCGATCCGGCGAATATCGAGGCGGACAGAACTGTAGAACTTAAGTGCGTTGCCGCCAGTCGTGGTTTCGGGCGAGCCAAACATCACGCCGATCTTCATCCTGATCTGGTTGATGAAGATAACCATGCAGTTTGATCTGCTGATTGAGCCGGTCAGTTTGCGCATGGCTTGGCTCATCAGGCGTGCATGCACGCCCACGCTGCTGTCCCCCATGTCGCCTTCCAGTTCCGACTTCGGCGTCAGTGCGGCAACTGAATCGACCACAACCAAGTTTACTGCGCCGGACCGCACCAGAGTATCCGTGATCTCAAGCGCTTGCTCGCCAGTATCGGGTTGGCTGATCAAAAGTTCATCAAGATCCACACCAAGTTTTTTGGCGTACTGGGGGTCCAGCGCATGTTCCGCGTCGACAAAGGCACAGACGCCGCCCTTTTTCTGCTCTTCCGCCACGCAATGCAGCGTCAGCGTGGTCTTGCCCGAGCTTTCTGGCCCGTAAATCTCGATAATGCGACCTTTCGGCAGACCTCCGATACCGAGCGCGATATCCAACCCCAACGACCCGGTGGAAGTTGCCTCAATGTCTTGCAGAGTGTTATCGCCACCCAGTTTCATGATCGAGCCTTTTCCGAACTGACGCTCGATCTGTGAAAGTGCGCTGTCCAGCGCCTTTTGCTTATCTTGGGATTTCTTGCTGCTCATTGATAAAAGATCTGCCGTTGCCATACGTTCAGGTTCCTTATCCCACACCCGCTGCCGGGCGGCAATTGCTGCATTTGTTCTCGTCTTGTTCCAAATCGTATGAGATCAAAAAGAGAACATTTCAAGTAAAATCTTTCCTTTCTCAGTCTGCGCCGCGATGGTTAAAGAGATGTTTACAAAGGCCGCAAAACACTTGTGGCCTCGCCGAGGCAGGACAGAAGAATGTTGATTTTTTGGAAGCAAAGGCTTGTTTTTTTGGCAGTTCCAAAAACCGGAACAACTGCCTATGAACACGCGCTTCGGGGTCATGCAGCGATTTCGGTGTTGGATCCGCCGGAGTTGAAACACGCGCCACTTTACAGGTACAACAGGTTCTTCCGCCCCATGCTCGCCAAGATGGGCGCCGAATCAATGGACGTTCTGGCCGTTGTAAGAGAACCGATCAGTTGGCTGGACAGTTGGTACAGATATCGGCAGCGCCCGTTCCTTGATGGGCAACCGACCTCAACCAAAGACATGACATTCGACACTTTCGTCGAGTCCTACATGAAAGGTGATCGACCACCGTTCGCCAATGTTGGCAGCCAAGCCAAGTTTCTTGAGCCACGCCCAAACGGTGTGGGCGTGACACATCTGTTCCGCTATGAGGACCAAACTGCCCTGCGCGCCTTCCTCGAAGCACGCTTGTCGCTGTCCATAACGCTTGAACAAAGAAACGCCTCTGGCGGATTGGCAGGCCATCTTTCTGAAAAAAATGAAGCCCGCTTGCGTCGCAAGTTCAGAGACGACTTTGACCTTTGGAAGACCGCTGCATGCAACGGAGCCGTTCCAAACTCCGACCAGTTCCATCTTTGATGATCACATGGCCTCTCGTGGGTCAGCGCTTTTTACGGCACGCTGGGGTCTGACTGAGGCGCGGGACCGTACAGCAACATGCTGATCCAGGTTCTCAGCCAGGCAGCCAATACACCAAAGGTCAGGGCGGCGATACAGGTCAGTGATGACCCGGCGCGGGCACTCGCCGAACGCCACAGGACGACCAAGCGGACCCTGTGAACATGGCGCAAGCGAGACCGCGTCGAGGATCGCAGCCGTACCTGCACCCCACCCTGACGCCCACCCTCAGGGCCATCGCTGTTTCCTTGCGCACGCGGCGTCTGATGTCGCTAGATGACCTGCTGCAGTCGAACGCCGATGCCTGGATACGAAGGTTTCGCACTTGGGGATTGACCGCTGTTTGCGCAGGCATTGGGTTGGTAACCTGCGCGATCTGAAGGCCAAAGCGCCCCACCCCAGGCACAGCGGTTTCAAACTGCAAGAACCGGCGTAGCCGCATATCGACGAGAGCTAACTATAGGAAATAAAGTACGAAAATCACCATCGCGTCCGCTTCGTCTTTATCGACTGGACGACGCGATGGGCCCGCATTCGCATCTTCACGGCACAGACTCCGGCGCACGCCCGGCGCATCCTGCGAGGCCCCGAACGCGCCTGCCCGATCCGGTTTCGCACCATTCTCACGGAGAATGGAAAAGAGATCACCGACCGCCTCTTCTGCCTGAGCAGATGCGCTGCGGAAGGCAAGCACGAGGTCGGCATGCTTTGCGCGGACCTCAAATTTGAACACCGCCTGACCCCGCCGAAATTGCCTTGACAGCATGGTCGGGCGCTTAGACGGCCGGATCGACGAGCCACCACTTTCGGTCAGCCGAGGCGCTGGAGGCCACGCTGCACCGCTACCTCTGGCGATAGTCCGGCATCACCCACGCAGCATTGATCCGCAGAACGTAATTGCAGGCGATGAAGCACTGGCGCAAACTCTTGCGAGACCTGTTCAAGAAACAAACACAGGACCTTCCGGGATGTGGCGACTAGTGAAGGCGTCCGTGAACGGTTTCGGTCAGTTCCATCAGTGAGAACGGCTTTTGCAGAAAAACCGCGTCGTCCACAGGGACTTGTCCGTTTTTGAAAACATCCTCTGCGTATCCGGAAACAAAGATCACCTTTGTATCGGGCCGGCTTTTTAGCGCTTGCTGCACCCAGGTCGGCCCATCCAACCCCGGCATGACAACGTCCGTCACAAAAACATCCACCTTCAGTCGAGGATCTTCAAGAGCCTCAAGCGCCGCTTCGGCGTTCTCCGCCTCAATCACAGTATAGCCACGCAGTCTCAATGCCCTCGCGGCAAAGGCGCGAACCGGGGCTTCGTCTTCAACCAGCAGAACGACGCCATCATCTCTAAGAGGCAGCGTCTGGGTTTTGTGCGGATCCTCAGGTGACGCCGCATCCATGCGTGCAGTTGCGACATGGATAGGCAGAAAGATGGTAAAACAACTGCCATGGCCAGACACACTGTCTACAAAGACAAACCCACCGGTCTGCTTAACGATTCCATAAACTGTTGACAGACCAAGACCAGTGCCCTCGCTGGGTTTCTTACTGGAATAGAATGGTTCAAAGATCTTTTGCTGCTTGTCCTGAGGGATCCCGACACCATGGTCGATCACCTTTACGGTCGCATAGCGACCGGGCGGAACCACCGTCCGATCCCGTTCAAGCGGCTGGTCCAGATCAAGGGCAAGGGTCTCGATCCGAATAGCCCCCCCACTCGGCATGGAATCGCGTGCGTTGACAACCAGGTTCATGATCACCTGCTCCAACTGTCTTTTGTCCGCCCTAATCGGTGCAAGCTCTGGATCGTGTTTGAATGTGAGTGTAACCCTTTCCCCGACCAAGCGATTGAGCAAATGGGTCAGATCTGACAGCGTGTCCCGCAGGTCAAGCGCCTGCGGTCTGAGCGTCTGCTTGCGTGAAAATGCCAAGAGCTGACCGACCAAAGCTGCCGCGCGATTGGCGTTCTGATTGATCTGAACCAAGTCTGGGTAGTCCGGATGATCTTTGTCATGGCGTAGCAAAAGAAGGTCACAATGCCCTGATATTGCAGTCAATAGATTGTTGAAGTCATGTGCTACCCCGCCAGCAAGCTGACCAATGGCTTGCATCTTCTGACTTTGAACGAACTGGGCTTCCAGTGTCTTCAGTTCCGTCGCATCATTCAGCACGGCGACAAGCGTCACATCCGGCCCAGAAACCATCTTGTTCAGCGTGACCTGAACAAACATCTCACGGTCCGCGCGAGATAGGCGCAAAAACTCTGACCGGTGCAGGCCGCGCCCCGCCGCTGCCTCTGCCAGCCAATCATCTATCGGACGACCCAATCCCTCCATCACGTCTGCAAGTCGCGTGTGCAAATCGACCTTGGCGTTGATCAATCCCAGGGCCTGCGCGTTCGCCCGCAGGATATCGCCCTTCGCCGACACCTCGATCAATGCAACGGGAAGCGTGTCAAACGTGATCCCGGTCCCCACAGCCAGATCAACAGAACGCGGAGGAAGCAACAACAGTTCTTCGCGCCCAGCGCCACTTTCAATCAATCTGAGTTCGCGATGGATCTCACCATCTTGGGTCACCACAGTATGAACGTCACCGGAACGCACGGGAAGGTCTGTCACAAGGTCGCTCAGGGATCGGACGCGTTTTCCGGTCAGTGAGCGCGCAGTTTCGTTCATCGACAAAACTGCCCCGTTACGACCCAGTGTCAGCATTGGAACCTGCGCAGAAGCGACGCCAGAGGACGGCCGCTTCTCCAGGTCCTCAACCCGCCAAACGAAGACATCGGGCGCTGCCAACGTTGCGGTCACCCGCAGAACACCCGCACGCGTTTCTACATCCTCGGTCGCGGTCCCATCTTCGGCTGCACGAGATTGCAAGGCATAGATCAGCCGGCTGGCATCTGCGAACAATCCGCTGAACCACGCCGCAAGTGAGGTGCGAGACTTGGCGCCAACTCCTTTTGCGGCAGCGTCGTTCAGAAATGAAATGCGGTCACCTGAATCTGACACCAAGGTTGCCGTCTTGTCACGCATCATCAGTCGCTTCAGCGCACGAGCGGTCCTTTTTGACGCGGCTCTCGCTTGCAACCACACGCCAAAGGAAACAAAAAGCACCAGGAAAATAGTTGTGCCAGCTCCTGTCATGGCAAGCGTGATCTGCGGAGCAGGGAAGAACGGTGCCGCAAGAAGCAGAGCCACGCCCAGAGGCAGAATGAGTGTCCAGAGATCTCTTATGCGTCTGGCCAAACGAGTTGCGGTACCAAACTGTGTCAGTTGCATCTCCACTGGGCTACCCTGATCTGTTTCCTCACAGTCCGGTGTGCCCGAAACTGGTTAACCTCAGTTTAAGCAGAGACGTGAGTCAATCCAAAGTTGAATTATGATGAAACCAGCAAAGCAATGAAGAACCCGTCACCGCCGTCTTGCGGCAGAAACTGCCGTGACATCTGGCATCGCCAGCCATCATGACGGGCTGTGAACGCAGCAATCTGATCCGCATTCTCTTCGTTCAACATAGAGCAGGTCACATAGACCAAGTGCCCCTGCGGGCGACATCTCTGAGCGCATGTGTCGAGTATCTCAGCCTGTGTCCGGCACAGGTCCGAAAGGCGCTGCGGGCTCAACACCCACTTTCCCTCAGGCGACCGGCGCCATGCACCAGACCCTGAGCAGGGAACATCGCACAACACAACGTCGAACGCACCATGCACTTTGGTTTGCACAGATATCTCTGCTCCGGCACGACGGGCCCGAGCCGGCAAATCTGTCATCCGCCTGGGATCGAAGTCATGCGCAGTAATCTTTATCGACGGTCGCCGCGCTGCCAGGGCGAGCGATTTGCCCCCTCCTCCAGCGCAGTAATCCAGAACCTTGATGTTCTCAGCCAAAGGCACAAGATCGGACACGGCCTGGCTGGCAGCGTCCTGAAGTTCGATCAATCCCTTGGTGAATGCCGTTGAACCGGAAATGCGGCGTGCGCCCTCCACAACGCGCAACGCTGATTTGGACATGTGATGTTCTGTCGTCTCGATCCCCTCTTGGTGCAACAGGGTTGCGACCTCGGACCGAGCAGCCTTGGCCAGGTTCGCGCGGATAAACACCGGCGCCCGACTGCGCAACGCACGCGCGATCTCCCGCGCGGCGGCGCCATGGGATGCCTGCAGACGATCGCACAGCCAATCCGGCAAGTCCCAAGAGTCGTTTGGTGCCAATTCGGGGTCGAACGTTTCTTCATCAGACGTCAAAGAGGACGGGCCGTATCCTTGACCATCAAACACAGTGGCAGGGTCAATCCCGGCATCGCGCAACATGCCAAGAACAAGCGCGCGCCCTGAATGCCCCCCACCGAGTGCCGCACAGGTGCGTCTGCAACGCACGACGTCAAAGACGTGATCGCGCACAGCCGCGCGATCGCGTGAGCCAGCAAAACGAGATTTGCGTGCCCAGCGGGTCAAAGCCTGCTCTGCTGGCATTCCCGAGGCAACAGCGTCCAAAACTTCAATCGCAGCCTGATATCGCGCCCCGGGTGTCAAAGCTTTCCCTTTACTTCAATTTCACATCGCAACCCACTGTTAAATCACATAACTCTGTAATTCGGGCTTTCACGTGTGATCTGAACATCATGGACATGGCTTTCCTTAAGCCCGGCTCCAGTGATTTTGACGAACGAACAATTTCGACGCATCTCATCGACTGTCGCACAGCCCGTATACCCCATCGCCGCGCGCAAGCCGCCGACCAATTGATGCACAACCGTTCCAGCAGCACCTTTGTAGGGAACTTGCCCTTCAATCCCCTCAGGCACCAACTTGTCGCTGGCCGCATCCTTTTGAAAATAGCGGTCAGCAGAGCCGCGCGCCATCGCCCCCAAGCTGCCCATGCCACGATATGATTTGAAGCTGCGGCCCTGGTAGAGGATCACCTCACCCGGGCTTTCATCGGTTCCGGCAATCATTGAGCCAACCATAGCACATGATGCACCTGCCGCGATCGCCTTGGCAAAATCACCAGAAAACTTGATCCCGCCATCCGCAATCACCGGGACATCACCCGCCGCGCCTGCACAGTCCATGATCGCCGTAAGCTGCGGCACGCCAACCCCCGCAACCATACGCGTTGTGCAGATCGAGCCAGGCCCGATCCCCACTTTGACCGCATCCGCACCTGCCTCGATCAAGGCCCGTGTCGCCGATGCCGTGGCCACGTTGCCAGCGACGATCTGCACATCATTCGACAAGCCCTTGGCAAGCTCAACAGCCCGCGCCACGCCTTCCGAGTGGCCATGCGCTGTATCGATCACGATCATATCAACCCCGGCCTGAACCAGTTCCTGGCTGCGCTCGAATCCGGCCTCACCCACGGTCGAGGCCGCCGCGACACGCAACCGCCCCAGACTGTCCTTGCACGCCGTAGGGTTCAGCACAGCTTGCTCTGTATCTTTCAACGTCAACAGACCGGTCAGCTTGCCGTCCTTGTCCGTCACCAACAATTTCTCGATACGGCGCGCTTTCATCAGACTTTTGGCTTCTTCTCTATCTGCCGGCTCTTGAAGAACAGCCAGGTTTTCAGTCGTCATCATCACCCGGACCGGCGTATCGTCGGAATTGGCAAAGCGCATGTCACGATTGGTCACGATGCCAACGATAAGGCCTCTTTCATCAACCACCGGGAACCCGGTGAAGTTGTACCGCTCGCAGAGTGCCTTTGCATCGGCCAAAGTCTGATCCGGACGCAGGGTGACGGGGTTATAGACGATCCCGGATTCAAACCGCTTGACCCTTCGGACCTCGCGCGCCTGCTCTTCGATTGACAGGTTTCTGTGAATCACGCCCATGCCACCCGCCTGGGCCATGGTAATCGCCATGCGGCTTTCTGTGACCGTGTCCATGGCCGAACTTAAAAGCGGGATGTTCAATGAAATTGATTTGGTAACCCGTGTGCGGGTGTCCGCAGTGCTGGGCAACACGTTAGAGGCCGCCGGGACCAAAAGAACATCATCAAAGGTGAGTGCCTCGCGAATCTCCATAAGAGAACCTTCCTCTGGGAGTGATCGTTTGGCGCTTCCCTATCTCATGGGTCAGCGGAAATGAAAACCCCGAAAACGCAGTGTTGTGTGGATCTGACCTCTTTGGCCGGCAGAGCATGCCCCTTTTGGGCCCGGAGCGGCATCCTTAATTGGGCGCATGATCAAAGCGCGAGCGAGAGAAATGCGTCCAAGGACGCTTTGCGACAATGTGATGCCGTTTGATGGCTTTCCTCTGCCGCAGGCCACGATATGTTGCGCCAACACGCGCATAAGAAGGAGTCGGGCATGACCGACCAACATCCCCTCGTGGTCTTTACCCCTTCGGGCAAGCGCGGGCGCTTTGCCGTTGGGACGCCGGTTTTGACTGCAGCACGGCAGCTGGGCGTCGACCTCGACTCTGTCTGCGGTGGACGCGGGATCTGCTCTAAATGCCAAATCACGCCCAGCTACGGCGCATTTCCCAAACATGGGGTCACCGTTGCAGACAATGCGCTGTCGGCATGGAACAAGGTCGAAGAACGCTATGACCAAAAGCGCGGACTAAAGACGGGGCGGCGACTGGGTTGCCAGGCGACTGTCCAGGGCGATGTCGTGATCGATGTCCCTTCGGAAAGTCAGGTACACCGACAGGTCGTCCGCAAGGCGGCCACCGCCCGGGCGATCGAGATGGCGCCCGCCACACGTTTGCACTATGTCGAAGTCGCCGAGCCTGACATGCACGAACCAACCGGCGATTTTGAGCGCCTGGCGACGGCATTGAAAGAGCAATGGGGCATCGAAGACCTGTCAACAGACCTAAAGACACTTTCACAATTGCAACTGATTTTGCGAAAATCAGGCTGGAAAATCACAGTGGCCTTACACAAAGACCACAAATCGGAAAAAAATATCCTCGTTGGTGCCTGGCCGGGGCTGCATGAAACTGGCATTTTCGGATTGGCCATTGATCTGGGCTCAACCACAGTTGCAGCGCATTTGACGAACCTTGAAACCGGTGATGTGGTGGCCAGTTCAGGGATCATGAACCCACAGATCCGCTTCGGCGAAGATCTGATGAGCCGCGTCAGCTATGCGATGATGAATGCGGGCGGTGATATCGAAATGACGCGGGCCGTGCGCGAGGCGATCGACACCTTGACGCGCGAAATCGCAACCGAGGCAGAGATCGATCCAGCACTGATTGTTGAGCTGGTTTTTGTCTGCAACCCGGTGATGCATCACCTGCTTCTGGGCATCGATCCCGTAGAACTTGGTCAGGCGCCGTTCGCGCTGGCGACGTCAGAATCGATGTCGCTCTGTGCGCGGGATCTTGATCTGACATCGGTGCGGCCAGCAGCGCAGGTCTACTTGCTTCCATGCATCGCCGGACATGTTGGTGCCGATGCCGCCGCCGTGGCCCTGTCCGAACAACCTGGAAAGTCGGATGATCTTGTACTTGTGGTTGATGTGGGCACCAATGCCGAAATTCTGCTGGGAAACACCCAGCGTGTTCTGGCCTGTTCCTCGCCCACGGGGCCCGCTTTTGAGGGCGCTCAGATCACCAGCGGCCAGCGTGCAGCACCAGGCGCTATCGAGGCAATCCGCATTGATCCGGTCACAAAGGACCCTCGGTTCCGGGTGATCGGATGCGAGCTTTGGTCGGATGAAGATGGATTTTGGGAACAGACAGCAGCCACAGGGATCACGGGTATCTGCGGATCCGGCATCATCGAAGCTGTTGCCGAGTTGCGTATCGCCGGACTTTTGGATCCCTCAGGCCTGATCGGATCAATGGAGGCCACCGGAACGTCACGATGCGTCGCCGAGGGGCGCACGCATGCCTACGTGGTGCATGATGGATCCGGGGATGGCGGTCCCTGTATCACGGTCACTCAATCCGACATTCGCGCGATACAATTGGCAAAATCAGCGCTTTATGCCGGTGCGCGACTCTTGATGGACGAAATGCAGGTCGACAAGGTGGACCGCGTGGTGTTGGCCGGGGCCTTCGGCGCACATATCTCTCCTCTGCACGCCATGGTTTTGGGCATGATCCCTGATGCACCGCTTGAAAAGATCACATCGGCGGGGAATGCCGCAGGCACCGGCGCTAGGATCGCATTATGCAACATTCACGCCCGCGCCGAGATTGAGCGGGTCGTGCGCGAAATCACCAAGGTTGAGACGGCCATCGAGCCAAAATTCCAGGAACATTTTGTCAATGCAAATGCCATTCCCCACGCCACAGATCCGTTTCCAGAGCTGTCACGGATTGTGACACTTCCGCAGGTTGGATTTAATGCGGGCGGCGGTGATACAGGCGGGCGGCGACGCAGACGGCGCGGGTAGCGCCCTTGCGACACCCACGGTCCGGCCTTTGTGCGGTGCCGGGCCTGTCATATAAAGATGATGTCATCCGCCAGATCAGAGATATTCGAGACCCCCAGCAGGACCATTATGTCACCGTCATCAAACCGTAAATTGACATTGGCACCGGTGTCGCGGGCGTAGGTGTCCAGAACCTGTTGCACAGTTAGGCCGCCTCCCCAAAGATCTGCATCGAGCCGGATTATATCGATATCATCCTGCATATCGCGCACGATATCCTTGCCCGAACCCAGCTTGAACGTGAACCTGTCAGCTCCGCCCCCGCCGATCACAACATCGCGGTCCCCGGGTCCCGAAGAAATCCTGTCATCTCCAGCGCCGCCCACATGGGTATCATTGCCAATGCCGCCAGACAGAATATCCAGGTCATCGCCACCAACCAGCCGGTCATTTGCACTGCCACCGATTATCGTATCAGAGCCCGCGCCGCCGCTCAGCGTGTCGTTTCCTCCTGCGCCAACCAGCTCATCATTTCCATTTCTACCGACCAAGCGATTCCCAACACCGTTCCCGGTCAATTGGTCACTGCCCTGCCCACCAAAGGCATTTTCGATGATCACACCGGTTTCACCGCCCTCGTCGCCGAGCGCATTCATGAAATCTGCCGCGATCGCGAAGGCACCGTAGTAAGACTGTGCCCCAGTGTTTGGGATATAGCTTGGGGATCCGCCGCCGGTTTGCGACCCGTCCAATGTGGCAGAGTTCAGATTGATCACCACATCCGCAGTGCCGCTGTAGATAATCCGATCCGTGCCTCCGGTGTCCCAAATGGTGGACAAAGCACCCGTTTCAGGCAGCACGTATGTCGTGTTCCCGTTATTCAGGTTCAGATTTGCACCGTAGTAGTATTGCAGAAGGGCAATATCGTAGGCGCCAGGTGTTGCATTATACCCATGGTCTGCAATCCCGTTGCCCTCAGGGTTCTGCTCAACCGTCCAGCCCCCGTTGTACGACAAGACAGTAAAAAAGCCCTGGTTCTGATCATTGGTGCCCGTATCGAACTCTGTTCTGACACCCGGGAAAAACCCCGACCCGCCACCATCGTCATGCGGATGCGCGCCACCCAAACCATGAGCCAACTCATGGATGAACGTGAAATATCCGTATCCCCCGACCGCCAGACCCCCGGGATCATAGTCCCATCCGACCTCGGGCAAACTGTAGCCTTCCCAGTTGTAGTAGCCGTGCAACTGCGTTGTAGACGCCTGGCTGGTTGGAATTTCGTGAAATCCCAAGACACCTGACAACCCAATCAAGTCCTGCATATCTTGCGAATTGACACTATGGGCGACGATATCAGCCTGAGCTTCGCTAAAGACCTGCCGAATAGAGAACCCGGCAACATCGGCCAATGCCTGAAAGGCGGCAGCGTAAGAGTCTATCTCGACCGTCTCCCAGACAAAAAAGTCGTTGGCCATAAAATATGTCAGCTCTAGGTTTCCAGAGGCCGGCACCGCCCATTGCGCGCCCCCCCAGGAAATGGCATCGACCATCGGGTTGCCCGTAGGAATTGTCATGTTCACATCCTGCCCTGAGAATTTGTTGGCGACATCGACTATTGTTGCTGCATCAGTGTCAAGCAAGTCCCTGACCACGGCAAGGCCGGAAATGGGCGAAGATTGTCCTAAATCCGACGAGATTTGACAGCTCTCAAGTAAGTCGCTGGCCGCAGGTTGTAGATCGGCCCTGACTCACAGGCGCTTCGATCCCCACGCACAGACTTGACGGTGACCAATCTGCGACATAGGCAGGTCAGGCAGGGCGGGTATGGTGAAAAGGTATCACACGAGCTTCCCAAGCTCTTGTTACGGGTTCGATTCCCGTTACCCGCTCCAGTTTTCAAGACCATCTACGTGTTTTCATGCGCCCGGCCAGGCTGCGCACGTCATCATGGATCGGGCCGTGTCTTGGGCTGTCGGCCAAGGTTGTCAACAACGCCGGCGCAGGCCGGGCCTTTCGGGTCCATGACAGTTGGCCTTGAATTGTGCGGGCCGGCTCTGGCAGGTGGTCGGGCATGTCACATCCGTTCATCACGCCCCACACCCCTGTCCACAACCGTCCTACGGTCCAGGGGTTGTAGCCCCCGCCCCCAGAGACGATGAACCGCGACGACAAGCCCTGAAGTGCTGCCACAGCAGACCAATGCGACTGGTTTGACAGGCAAAGGCGCGACAGCGGATCCTCTGCAACTGCATCTGCACCACATTGCAGGAATATCGCCTGCGGTCGGAAACCGTCGACCGCAGGCAAAATGACCTCATGCAGCAACATCTGAAACTCGCTGTCGTTGAACCCCCGGGGCACGGGCAAATTGACCGCCGCGCCCTTGGCTGTCTCTGTTTCAGCCCCGGTGAATGGCCAGCGCCGCGCTTCGTGGACCGAGATAACGCGCACTCTCTCTGAGCCGACAAAGGCCGCCTCAACCCCGTCTCCGTGGTGCGCATCTATGTCAACATAGGCAACACGGTCCACGCCCATTTCAAGCAGACGAAGGATCGTCAGGACCGGTTCGTTCAGATAGCAAAACCCCGCAGCGCGGTCGGGAAATCCATGATGGGTGCCACCACCAGGATTGAAAACACACCCCCCGTCTGCCACAAGTTCCGCCGCCAGAAAGCCACCACCCACAGCTGTGGCCGGCCTGCGGTACATCTCGGCAAAAATCGGGTTGGACAATGTTCCAAGCCCATGTCTGTCGCGGACGCTTTGCGCAACAGACTGCTGTGTTTCCGCCCGCCTCAGTGCTGCCAGGTAGTCGGTTGTGTGAAATCGTGCAAGAGCAGCCGGTTTGGCCATCGGACTTGTCCGGTACTGCGCCCTTGGCAACCAGCCCAAAGCGCGGCTCAGGTCCAGTACGGTCGGCACCCTTGGGATAGACAGGGGATGCAGCCGACCATAGGTCGAGCCGCGGTAAATGTTTGATCCAATCAAAAGCGGATGTGCCATGCCGGGCCAAATAGCATCTTGCCGCAAAAGGCCAAGGGGCATACGGCGCATACGGCGCGTCTGGCGGTGATCACAGCGATCCGGCTATGGCGCAAGGCAGGAAGCCCGACCCTTCGTATCGCAGGGAACACTTCAAATACTTCACAGGCGCCAGAGGCCCGAACGAGGCCCCGCAATGACCGGCCCCCAAAGCACATTCTGCCATTGTCGCGACGCGCCGTTTTCCATAACCCCGACCGTTAAGCGAAGACCAGCGCTAGACGTGTTGCGCCAGGATCAAAGCCCCATCCAGGGCCGAGCCCTTGGGGGGAGTCAATGTTGCGCGCAGATCCGGGTCTAGATGCGGCTCATAAGCAGCGCTCAGCGCGCCAGGCGCGCAGAACACGTCGCCCGGTTGCCATCCCAACGCCCGAATTGAGCGACAGATCCAGCCCGCACCGCGATGCAAAAGCGCCCGGCCAACAACGTCACCTTGCCCTGCAGCCCGGGTCACACCGCGCGCCAGGCTGCCGAACTCGGTCGAGGTTGCTTTGGCGGCAAAGGCCGACAGACCGTGGGCTCCGCCAAATTCTTCAAGCAGGGCACGCGTCAAGGCCGAAGCTTCGGCCAATCCATCCCCCGCATGCAACGACCACCGCAAGGCTTCGCGGCCCAGCCAAGCGGCCGAAGCCTCGTCCCCCAGCGCCAACCCGTGGCCGCCGAGGGTGCGCAGTCTGTCCTGCGTGACCCGTGCGAAAAAAGACCCCGTGCCAAGTGCCGCAAAACATCCGTTGCCCGCCCCCAAGGCGCCAACGACAGCGGCGCGGCGGTCCTCTTCGATCAGGGTCGTTGACAGCGGCAACAACGTGGCAAGCTGTTCGGCCTGCTTGGGTGTCAGCACGCCAGCCACGCCCAGGTAACACGGCAAATCATGCAAATCTTCGGGGGCCAGTTGTGCCTTTTGCGCCAAGTGCCCAAGCGCTTCGATGATCGCATCGGCACAGGCGCGAGGATTGACGGTAAAATTGCTGCCTCGCCCGATGTAGTCAACGCGGCGGGCCTCAGTTTCCCACGCGATGCGGCAGTGGGTTCCACCACAGTCGACGCCGATATGTCCTGAAAGGCTCATCCCCTCGTCCTAAATGGAAAAATCCCGCCGCGCGAGCCTTTTAGCGAAGTCGTCTGGCCCCGGCCCAACTGAGCAAGACCATCACAGCAGCCGTGAAAAGGCATAAAGGCAGTCCCCCGACCTGAAAACTGGCGCCCGACAACAGTGTCCCCAGCAACCGCCCCAGGGCATTGGCCATGTAATAAAATCCGACATCCATGCTGACCCGATCCTCAGACGAGAAGGCCAGTATCAAGTAAGAGTGCAATGACGAATTCACCGCAAAGAGCGCACCAAAGATCAACAGTCCCGCAACCACCAAAGCTGTCAACCATCCAGACGGTCCTCCAGCCCACCAGACAGAGATCGCCAGCGCCGCAGGGACACATGCCAGTGCCAAGGCCCAGCGTCGCGCCTGTATCACAAGCTCTGCCTGTGACCGATGCGCCGCCCCCAGCACTTTGGGTGCAGCCGCCTGAACCGCCCCGTAAAGAATGGTCCAGACCGCCATGAAACTGCCAATCATGAAAAAGGCCGCCCGTTTGGACTCGGGTGTGCCATCGGACAATACGGCATAAAAATAGATCGGAATGCCAACCACAAACCACACATCCCGCGCCCCAAACAGAAACACGCGGGCAAAGCTTAGCCAATTGATGTTGCGATTGGTCGAAAAGACCTCAGTGACTTTCACGCCTTGCTTGCCCGTCGGCAAACCCGACGGCATACCAATCACACAGGCCGCAAGGATCACGGCAAGAATAACCGCCATGACAAGAACTGCGGGCGTGAAACCAATGCTGGCCAAAAGTGCAGCCCCAAGCAAAAATCCAAGCCCCTTGACCGCGTTCTTTGACCCGGTCAGTATCGCGACCCACCTGAACAGGCCGCCTTGCCCTTTCGGCGCCAACACCTTTACCGCGCTCTTGGCGCTCATTTTTGACAGGTCTTTTGCCACGCCCGACGCGCCTTGCACCACCATGACATAGGCCACTGACATGCCCAGCGCCCAGGCCGGATCCAGCTGTGACAGCGCCAAAAGAGCCAGGACCTGCAGCCCAAGACCGGCAAACAGCGTGACGGTCAGGCCAAACCGGGCCGCGATCCACCCCGCGTAAAGGTTCGTGATCACCCCCGCAATTTCATACAGCACAAACAAATAGGCCAGCTGAACCGGTGAAAACCCCAGGGCCTGAAAGTGTAAAAGCACCAGCATCCGCAGGGCGCCATCGGTCAGCATGAAGGCCCAGTAGGCCGCGGTCACAGCCATGTAAGCCAGCAATCCGCCGGCGTGTTTCATACGAGCGTGTGTCATGGCATCATTGAGCGTAGTGGAACGACAAGGTGTTGTTGAGAAGATCAATCAAACCAAGGCTGTTGCGCCCCGTTTCAGTCACGAGAAAACATGAAGGCCCCTGCCCCTCGTCTGGTTCCGGATAGGCAATGATCACCGGCCCGGCGCCATTCGATGCCGCACATGACGGATGCAATTCAAAGAAAGACCGCTGGATCAGGTTGCTGTCATAGATCTCGTCAAGCTGGGTGCCGCCGATGATCATGCTGTATCCGCTGTCCTCATTCGACGTCCAGATACCCTGCAGGTGTGTCATCAACCACGCCAAATCATCAGCGGGTGGTGCGACGGGGACACGTATGATGTCGTATTCACGGATCGTGACTTCGGCGTTGACCCCATCAACGCTGACCATGTCGCCGTGAATCACGACCTCAGAGCCGGGTTCAAGCGCCTCTAGCCCCTCAAAAACCCAAGACCCGGTTGGGTGATAAGATGGCGCTATATAAAACCACCCGTCCGCGGTAACTTCGCAGTACAGGTCGTCAGCTTCGTAAAAACACCCCTCAAGTCGCCCTTGAACGGAATATGGCTCGCCATAGGTGCCCGGTGCGGCACTATCCTGGATCTGCACCGTGCCAGATGGTGCGTCCTCGGCTGTCAGAGTGATGTAATAGTCTGTCGCTCCGTTCAGCTTTTCTTCGCGAAACTGCTCTTTGCGATACCCGCGCCCCTCGCAGTCGTGGTCGCCGACAATGGTAAAGGCAGACCCCTCGGTGCAGAAGGAAAACGCATCATCCCGAAACGCCCCATGAACATTCGTCGCACGCCAGTAGTAGAACGCGCGGGTCAGGTCCTCTGAGATCACCTCGCGGCAGTCAAACGGCTCAACGCCCCACCACCCCTCAGAAACCCAGGCCCCATCTTCAC
>JAKVCP010000039.1:25900-29512 GCA_022448925.1 Paracoccaceae bacterium | reverse complement strand
CGGGCTTCGAGTTCGGTGAGATAGGTGGCGCAAATCGGACAGTGCAAGCCGCGATAAAAGCACACAACTGTCCCGCGCTCGGTGTCATCCTTGGACAGATCAAAAGTGCCATGGTCGAGTGTGGGAAGGGTCAGAGCGGGAACCGTGTGACGAGGGATGAGCATCGAAACTCCTGTAGATGGGTTGATCCAGTTCTTGACTTGTCAGAAAATACCGTCAGAGAAATCCAAAAAACATGATAGAAAGTCGGAAATGTCCCTTGATCGGTTGTCGACGATGTTCGGCAGATTTGCTCTTTGTGTTCGTGTTGTTGACTGGGCTGAGGCAAATGTCATGATCCTCGAATCCGGTTTTGATGCAGGGAACGAGGTTGTTCTTCGCACGGATGGACGGATGATTGACCCTGCCGGACGCACTGTCCGGTTCGCGGCCCATATGGATTGGGGCGGACGCGTCAATCCGATGATTGCGGGTTTGCCGAATGAGTTGCTTTGCCCCTTGCGCGATGATCCTGAATGCCTGTCCGTGGTCACCTTGATTCTGAACGAAGCAGAGCAGCGGCGGTGTGGAGCCGATGCCGTCCTGTCGCGGCTTTGCGAAGTTCTCCTGGTCCGGATTCTGCGCCGCCAGCTTGCGCAGGGCATGACCCGGCCTGGTGTACTGGCCGGGTTGGCTGATCCACGTCTTGCACGGGCTATCGTGGTGATCCACGACCGTCCGGGACATCTTTGGAGCATCGAAGATTTGGCCGCCGAGGCAGGATTATCGCGAAGCCATTTTTCAGACGTGTTTGCGCATGCCGTGGGCGAGTCGCCGTCGTCTTATTTGCGCCGGTGGCGTTTGATTGTAGCCCGACAAGACCTTGCAAAAGGTGATCGTGTTGAGCGTGTCGCGCACCGATATGGATATCACTCCGCTGAAGGCTTTTCCCGGGCCTTTCGTCGCCAATTCGGGGACCGACCCATAGATATCCGGCAAGGGGCCGGGATAGCATATCGGTGATGCATGACGGTCGGGCGGGGTCTGGCCCTGCCCATCGCCCCCAGAGGGCTCTGTTGCCTGTCAGGTCCGTGAAATGCCGTGGCTGCGCAGAATCTTTGCGCACGGGTTTACCAGGACATTTTTCTTGTTTTTTGATGAAAATGGGGGAACCGTCCGGCGGGCGGGCACGCCATGACAGACTTTTACCTTTGGAAACATCTCATCCATCCGGAAAATCGCATTGGACATTTTGATTGCCGTATAACAAGGTCCAGCGCTGAAGGAGCACAGCTATGTCTGACCGTACCCCCTTGATCACACCGGTACTTGTTGTCGGCGGCATCATTGTTTTGATCTCTTTTGCGATCCGATCGACCTTCGGAGTGTTTCAGATTCCGATTGCCGAAGACTTCGGATGGTTGCGCACGGAATTCAGCCTGGCAATTGCCATTCAAAACCTTGCCTGGGGGATCGGACAACCGATCTTTGGAGCGCTGGCAGAAAAGACCGGGGACCGAAAGGCCATCATCATTGGGGCGGTGTTTTATGCCGCCGGACTGCTGTTTTCGGCTTATGCGACGACACCGCTGGCACATCAATTTCATGAATTCCTGATCGGCTTTGGTGTTGCGGGCACCGGCTTTGGCATCATCTTGGCCGTTGTCGGGCGCGCCAGCAGCGACGAGCATCGTTCGATGTCACTCGCCATTGTCACGGCGATGGGCAGTGTCGGGCAGATTGTTGGGCCTCCGACCGCCGAGTGGATGCTGAGCTTGATGAGTTGGCAATCGGTTTTCCTGATCTTTGCCGCCGTGATCCTGGCAAGTCTTCTGTTGTTGCCAGCGATGCGGGCACCGGCCAAGGCAACGGCCTCTGACTTGCAAGAGTCGATGGGAACAGTTCTGCGCCGCGCCTTCCGAGATCCGTCCTATACGCTGATCTTTTTGGGGTTCTTCAGTTGCGGGTACCAGTTGGGATTTATCACGGCCCATTTCCCCGCATTCGTGACCGAGCTTTGCGGCCCGATCGCACCGGGGGGGCTGCTCTATTCGGTGGGGATCACCACCACTTCGGCGTTGGGTGCGGTCGCGTTGGCCGTGGTTGGCGCGGCAAACATCTTTGGAACGCTGCTGGCTGGATGGGCCGGCAAACGATGGAGCAAAAAGTACCTTCTGGCCCTGATCTACACGCTTCGAACGGTGTTTGCCGCGCTGTTCATCATGTTTCCGATCACGCCCGGCAGCGTCTTGCTGTTTTCGCTGGCCATGGGCAGCACATGGTTGGCGACGGTGCCGCTGACCTCGGGGCTGGTGGCGCATATCTATGGTCTGAGGTTTATGGGCACGCTGTACGGCTTTGTCTTCTTTTCACACCAGGTCGGAAGCTTTCTTGGCGTTTGGCTGGGGGGACGATTTTACGATATGTTCGATGGCAGTTACGATGAGGTCTGGTGGATCGGCGTTGCCGTTGGCGCATTTAGTGCGATTGTCCATTTGCCCGTCCGTGAAACCCGTTTGGAAGACCGCCTGAAGCCGGCGTGATAGGATTTGGCGCTTTGGTTTCTTCGCCATCTGAACGGATCACAGCTTGCCGGGCGATGATCTGCCTGATGACCTGCCTGATGACCGGGCGCGTATGGGGCTGGTCTGCTTAGACAGGGCGGGCGGCCACAGGGTCGCCTACTTTCCGATAGACAGGTGGTTGGCGTGCCAACGATCCAGGATATACCTGCTGGTCATCAAATCCAGATGCGCCCCGCCCCCGTTCTTGAACACCGTGATATCGTTCGGTGCGCGCTGGAATGCACCCAAATCATAGTAGTCGGCCAGGACGTCGTTGCGGCTGATCACGCCAGAGGCAAGTGGCGTCTTCAACTCTCCGATGTGATCGACAGTGGTCTCGAAGCTATCCACAAAAAGGCGGCCCCGGCGCACTGCCGTGTCATCGGTTTCGCGCATGTCCGGGCGGTAAGCCCCGATCAAATCCAGGTGCTGCCCCGGTCTCAGCCAGTCGCCTTGGATGACAGGTGTGGTCGCCATGGTCGCGCAGGTGATGATATCGGCCTTTGCGACTGCTGATGGCAGATCCTCGACCACTGTTACGCCGGGCATGTCTGCGGCCATGGCCCAAGCCTTGGCAGCGGTCCGATTCCACAGGCTGAACCTTGCGTTGGGAAACCCGGCAGAATAGGCCGCATGCAAAGAGCGCCCGACAGTGCCTGCGCCCACGATTAGGATCTCTTGGCTGTCAGATCGTGCCAGCCTGAGCGCGGCAAGCAGACTGTCAGCTGCGGTCTTCCATTTTGTCACCAGGTGAAAATCGAGAATTGCCGAAAGCGCACCGCTGTGATCGTCAAACAGACTGACAGCCCCGTTTATCATTGCGTCGCCGCGAGATGGATTTCCCGGAAACACCGTCGCCGATTTGACAGCCAGACCCAGCCCGTCAATCCAGGCCGCACGACTGAGAAGCGTGTCGTCCCGCCGATACAGAAACGTATCGTCGATGCTGGCCTTGGGGCGTTGGTGGCCCGCTTCAAGAGCGGCGACAAGCCCCAGCCAGTCAAGCTGGGCCTCGCCCTCGGCAAAAGGAATGACGACAGGGGAGGTCATGCCGCGGCCTGTGGCAAAA
>JAKVCP010000039.1:0-25890 GCA_022448925.1 Paracoccaceae bacterium | reverse complement strand
CGTGGTCCACAAGGCATCTGGCCCAGCCTTCGGGTGTTTCGAACAGATGCGTCTGCCAACCGCGGCTGCGGGCGGCCTCGATGTTGTCTGCCCGGTCGTCGGCAAACAGCAGATCGGCCCCGGAAAGCCCGCAATCGTCTTCCAGCATCTGGTAGATCCGGGCATCGGGTTTGATGACGCCCATATGACCCGAAATGTAGCGCCGGTCAAATTCGGTGAGAAATGGGTAGACCTTTTCAGCGATGTCAAACGTGCCGATTCCAAAGTTTGTCAGTGCAAAAACTGGAATGCCGCGGGCCCGCAAGTCTCGCAGCAGCGCAACCGACAGGTCGATTGCCGGGCTTGCCAGTTCTATCCAGTTATCGTGCCACATGCGGATTTCATCCCGCCACTCCGGGTGTTGGTCGGCTGCTGCATAGACGGTCTCGCGGAAATCGCCGCCGCGATCGATTTCGTCGTTGATGGCATGCAAAGGCACGGCCGCAAACAGCGCCTTGCGGCGGGTTTCGCCGATCACTTCGTCAAAGTAGATTTCTGGCTGCCAGCGAATGAGGACATTTCCAATATCAAAAACGACGGCTTTGGGCGTCATATCTGCTCCTTTATGGCCTTTATGAATTGTGCGTGGGGGGTCAACGGCCGGCCTTGGCCGCCCGCAGTTCTCGTTCCAGCGCGTCCAGAAAACGGGAGCGGTCGGCCTTTGTAAACCCCTTGCCACTGCCCTGTCGAAACGGATCAGCCGCGCGCAGATCCGCCATCAGATCGCGCATCGCCAAGTGCTGGCCGATATTGGCCCGGGTCAGGGGCTCGCCATTGTGGCGAAGCACCCGCGCACCATTATCCACGCATTTCGCCGCCAGGGGAATGTCGCCCGTGACCACCACATCGCCTTGGGTGGCGCGGTCAGCGATCCACATGTCCGCGACGTCTGGACCGTCCGGAACGATCACCGTTTCGATCAGTGGATTTGCTGACGGGCGAAGCCCACCGTTTGCGACCAGCAGCATTGGCACTTTGTGACGCGTCGCGACGCGCTCGGCTTCGGCTTTGACTGGGCAGGCGTCCGCGTCGATGAAAATCCGGGTCACGCGTAAAGTGCCTCTGCGTGGAAATCGAGGTGGTCTTCCATAACGCTGGCCACGAAGAAATAGCTGTGGTCATAGCCTTCATGGATGCGGAATGTCCCTTGTTGCCGGCGCAAAGCCATGGCGTGGGACAGGGCCTCTGGCTTCAGCAAATCAAGGAATTGGTCGCTGCCGCCCTGGTCTATCAAGACCGGTCCGTCAAACCCTGTGTCCTGCATCAAGAGCGTCGCATCATGGGCGCCCCAAAGGGTTTCGTCGGGGCCCAGATAGGCCTCAAGCTGTTTGCGCCCCCAGGCGCTTTGACTGGGGTTGGCAATGGGGGCAATTGCGGAAACCGACTTGAAGTGACCGGGCAGCCCCATGGCCAGTGTCAAAGCGCCGTGACCGCCCATTGAATGGCCAGTGATCCCCTGTCGATCGGGGTCGATTGCGAAGCTTTGCGCCAACAGCGCAGGCAGCTCTGTGGCGATATAATCCCACATCTGGAAATTTGAGGCCCAGGGAGTCTGGGTGGCGTTCACGTAAAATCCGGCTCCCTGGCCAAGATCATAGCTTTGGTCATCCGCCACATCCGCGCCACGGGGCGAGGTGTCAGGAAAGACCAGCGCCACGCCGTGTTGTGCGGCCCAGACCTGTGCACCGGCCTTCGTCATGGCGTTTTCATGTGTACAGGTCAGTCCCGAGAGGTACCAAAGAACCGGAACCGGCCCGTGTTGTGCCTCGGCAGGCAAAAAAAGGCCAAAGGTCATGTGACAGGCGCAGACCGCACTTTCATGGGTATAGACACCTTGTGTGCCGCCAAAGCACATGTGTTCCGATTGCGTTTCCATATCATACCTCGTGTTCCCAAGTGATTTTGGGCTACCGCATTCATGCCACGCCGGGCAAGCGATGATCAGGTTCCAGTCAGCCAGGCAATGACCAAAGAGACGGTCACGATACTGGCGACAGTCGAAAACAGGATTGCCGCTGAAACACGCTGGGGTGCAACATTATAGTGCTGAGCGAGCATGAAGACATTGCCTGCGACAGGCAGAGCTGCGGCTGACACGATCACGGTGGCTTTGAAGGGGTCGACCGAGAAAAAGAGAAAAGCCCCTGCGGCAACTGCCAGCGGATGCAAGATCAGTTTGCAAAAGGACAACCAGCCGGCAACAATCACGCGCTCGGCTGATTTTGACGCCAGCGACGCGCCGATGGCAAACAGTGCCCCCGGTGTGGCGGCGGCCCCCAACAGGTGCAGGAATTCGTTCACCGGCGTGGGCAGTGGCACCTTGCCGGCAGAAACCGCAAGGCCCAGGCACATCGCGACGATCATCGGGTTCTTGACCAGCCCCAATCCTACCTTGGCAAAAATCGACACTGACATCTGCCCTTCTTTGGCGGCGGTGACCAGGATTACGATGAGCGAGGAAAAAACGATCAGGTCAATCGCAAGCGCAAGGATGATTGGCCCCACAGCCTCGGGGCCCAAGACAACGGCCAACATCGGCAAGCCAAGAAAGCCAGAGTTGCCGATCACCGCGACCTGTGCCTCAAATGCTGTGGTTGCCATGTCAAGCCCGCGCAACAAAGCGACAACTGTCGCGATGCAATAGACCACCGCCGTCCCCCACAGGTAGGCCATGACCACGCGTGCATCAAAGATTTCGGCCAGCGACAAATTTGCGGCAAACCGGAATATCATTGCCGACAGCGCAAAGTAGAATACAAACTTGGTCAGGTAGGCAGTCGCTTCTTCTGTAAAGAACCGGGTCCGCCCTGCGATATAGCCCAAGCCGATCAGGGCAAAAAACGGAAGTGTCTTCAGAAAAATTGCCAGCATGCCATTGTGTTATCACTCCGGGCACATTGGGCAATATGGAAATGTGATTTCAGCCACTTCCAATCAGAACGCCGGCCGCAAATACCAGCGCGCCGCCCAGGACAACCTGAAAGGCTGCTCGGAAAAATGGTGTTTCCATAAAGCGGTTCTGGATCCATGCGATTGCCCAAAGCTCTGCAACAACCACAAGGATTGCAACGGTGGTTGCGATCCAGAAATCGGGGATGAGATAGGGCAAGGCATGCCCCAATCCGCCGACGGTTGTCATGATCCCGGATGCAAGACCCCGTTTGATTGGAGAGCCGCGGCCTGACACCTCACCGTCATCAGAGGCGGCTTCGGTGAACCCCATCGAAATTCCCGCCCCGACCGAGGCAGCAAGCCCAACAAGAAAGGTTGTCCAGGTGTCCTGCGTCGCAAAGGCGGTCGCAAAGATCGGTGCAAGTGTCGACACGGATCCATCCATCAGCCCAGCCAAACCCGGCTGCACCCAGGTCAGAATAAAGCGCCGCTGCGCAGCCTGATTTTCCTGAGCGCGTGTTTCATTGGTCAGGTGATCGCGCTCCAGTTTGCCGGCGGATGTTTGATGACCGGCCTCTGCCGCCGCCAAATCGCCCAGCAGCTTGCGTGTCGCAGCATCCTGCGATCTTTTGGCGGCGCGCCTGTAGAACTGTTCGGCTGTCGACTCCATGGTTGCGGCTTCGGAACGGATCTGCGCCAGTGTCAGTGTTTTGGCCAGCCAGACCGGCCGCCGGGCAAAATATCCCGCCACATGTTCCCGACGGATCAGGGGAATCGTCTCACCGAACCTAGTGCGGTGCAAATCAATCAAGGCCGCGCGATGCCGGTCCTCTTCTGAAGCCATGCCATCAAAGACTGCAGCGCTTCCGGGATATGTCTCGCGCAGTCGCGCTGCATAGCTGCGGTAGATACGCGCATCATCTTCCTCCGAGGATATGGCCAATGCCAGAACCTCTTGTTCTGACAAATCTGCAAAACGGCGGCGGTGGGTCAGAAATCTCATGGCTACCTCTTTAGAATAATTCTAAAATAGGGGCGCTAGGCTCACCTGACAACCGTTTCATTCCCTGCCGTTGCTTTCACAGCTTGAATATTGAACTCTATGGTTTAGGTTCCAACCCTCGAAACGCGTGCTGTCATTGGCGAAAGTTGCGCATCCTGCCCCTCGCCAAGTACTGAAGACGACCTGAAGGAACGCCCAAATGAACCAGCACAGACCCCCCGTGCGCAAGGGTCGTAAATACGATCAGGTGATCGATGGGGCGCGAAAAGTCTTTTTGAAAGATGGCTTTGAAGGGGCCAGCGTGGATGACATCGCCAAAGAGGCGGGGGTGTCCAAGGCCACCTTGTACAGCTATTTTCCCGACAAGCGGTTCCTTTTCATGGAAGTGGCGTCTTCTCAATGCGAAGTTCAGGCAGACCGCGCCATGCACGACATCAACATGGACAATCCGCCGTCCACTGTTTTGCCGCGCATCGGGCACCATTTTCTAGCGTTTATACTGTCCGACATCGGGCAGCGGATCTTTCGCGTCTGCGTTGCCGAGGCTGATCGCTTTCCCGAGCTTGGACAACGGTTTTACACCAGCGGCCCAGAGATGACACGCGGGAAACTGGTTGACTACTTTGAAAAAGCAATCGCACGCGGCGAGTTGCAGATTGATGACCTTGACCTTGCAGCTTTTCAATTCGCTGAACTTTGCAAGGCGGATCTTTGGCCGCGCCTGGTTTTTGGTGTGCAGAAATCCTTTTCGCAAAAGGATATGGACCGTGTCGTCAGCGGAGCCGTAGAGGTTTTTCTAGCCCGCTATGGCACTTGATCCAAAGTGCGGTGCATCACCAACGCATCCACATAGCCGTTCTCAGGATGCTTGAACGCACCGGGTAGACGCCCGACAACCTCAAAGCCGGCGCGCGCCCATATCTCAATTGCCCGTGTATTCGTGCTGACCACGAAGTTGAACTGCATGGCGCGAAATCCATGTTGTCGCGCCGTCGTCATGCTGTGCGCAAGCATCGCCCGGGCGACTCCACGCCCCTGCGCAACGGGCGCGGAGACAAATCCACAGTTGCAAACATGTGACCCACCGCCTGCCTGATTGCGGACAATGTAGTAACTGCCCAGAATGTCACCTGCATGCTCGGCGACGAAAACGCGCCTTGGCGGCCCGCACCAGTAGGCCAATGCCTCTTGTCGTGTGATGTCACGATCGATGGCATAGGTGTCCCCCGCCCGAAATACAGGCGCAAGAAGTCCCCAAAGCGCATCACCGTCCGCATCAGACACAGGGCGCAGGGTGACTGAGTCCACTGATTGCGCCCTTTCATCTTTCCAAAAATACTCACAGCACATGGCCCACAGGACAGGACCGCGACCAGCCCGTTAAGCCAATTGTTCCGCCGAAGAGATAACCTGCCCCAACAGGCCATAATCCAAAGCCTCTTGCGTTGTCAGCCAGAAATCGCGCTGTGTGTCCCGGGCAATAGTCTCAGCAGTCTGGCCCGTCGCTTCGGCAAAAAGCTGGTGGAAACGTTCCCTCATTTGCCGAATCTGCTCGGCCTGAATGGCCATGTCGGTTGCCTGGCCGCCGATCCCGCCGGACGGTTGATGCAACAAGAAACGCGTATTGGGCAGGCAGTACCGATCCTCCTTTTCAGCGCCAACAAAAATCAAAGCTCCGGCACTGGCCACCCAGCCAGAGCCGATGGTCCTGACCTTGGGTTTGATGAACTTGATCATGTCGTGCACCATGTCGCCGCTTTCCACGTGACCTCCCGGGGAGGAAATGAAAAGGTTGATCGGGTCATCCCCCTCTTCGGCCAGCGCCAACAAGTGCCGCGCGGTCCGGTTGGCCAGCTTGTCATCGATGCCACCTGTGATGATCACATTGCGTGATTTGAACAAGCGCTGTTCAATCTCGTTTCCCGCGGATTTATGATCCTGTGCCTGGTCGCTCATCTCTGCTCTCCAAAATTGCCCTTTGATCGCAAATCTAGGGTGCCCGTCCCGCAGACCCAACCCCAATTCGTGATTACTTTGATCCCACTCGGCGCTATCGCAGATATTCCGCGTCAATGACCGCGCTGAACAAACCGCCATGGTGACGTGTCTTGTCGGGGAAGCGTGCACCAAAGACCCCAGATCAAAGCGGGGTTATCGCGTTAGAACTCGACTACAGCGCGGATCGATTTGCCTGCGTGCATCAGATCGAAACCCTCGTTGATCTGATCAAGTGACAGCTTGTGGGTGATCATCGGGTCGATCTCGATCTTGCCATTCATGTACCAGTCGACAATTTTTGGCACATCCGTACGCCCCTTGGCACCGCCAAATGCTGTGCCTTTCCAGACCCGGCCGGTGACCAATTGGAAAGGGCGCGTGCTGATCTCGGCGCCTGCAGGGGCCACGCCGATGATGACCGAGACGCCCCAGCCGCGATGCGAACACTCCAGGGCATCACGCATCACCTGAACGTTGCCGGTGGCATCGAACGAGTAGTCGACGCCGCCAAAGGCGTCTTTCTCGGTCTTGGTCAGGTCTACGATGGCTTGCGTAACCGAAGTGCCCTGGGGCAACTCGGCCGGATTGACAAAATGTGTCATGCCAAATTTTCTGGCCATTTCGGCTTTGTCGGTGTTCAGATCAACCCCGATGATGACATCCGCGCCAGCCATCCGCAGGCCCTGAATCACGTTCAGTCCAATGCCACCCAATCCGAAGACCGCAGCGCTGGACCCGATCTCTACACCGGCAGTATTGATCACCGCGCCAATGCCGGTGGTGACACCGCAGCCAATATAACAGATCTTGTCGAATGGGGCGTCGTCACGCACTTTCGCCAGTGCGATCTCGGGCAAGACTGTATGGTTCGCAAATGTGGAACAGCCCATGTAGTGATAGATCGGTGTCCCATCTGGCATAGAGAACCTTGTGGTCCCATCGGGCATCAGACCCTGACCTTGCGTGCCGCGTATCGCGGTGCACAGGTTGGTCTTGCCGCTGAGGCAGGAGTGGCATTCCCGACATTCCGGGGTGTACAGCGGGATCACGTGATCGCCCGGCTTCAGCGTGGTGACACCTTCCCCGCACTCGATCACCACACCGGCCCCCTCGTGACCGAGGATTGAAGGAAACAGTCCTTCTGGGTCCGCACCCGACAGCGTGAATTCATCCGTGTGGCATATGCCGGTCGCCTTGATCTCTATCAAAACCTCGCCTGCCTTGGGGCCATCCAGGTTCACATCCATAACTGTAAGTGGTTTTCCAGCTTCCAAAGCCACAGCGGCGCGTGTTTTCATGGTCAGAGCCTCCCTTGGTTATCGCCACACTGTGCGATGGCAGGGGGCCTTGCAAGACTTCAACACTCCGGGTGGCAAAGTTTGGCCCGTTTGCTGCCAAATTCCTGAAAGTGTCGGTGTTTCAGCTTCTGGTCAGGGCCAATCAGGAGATAAAAGTGTTATTTTATAATAATTTGAACCACCTGCGCCGACAGGCTGTGCCCGCTGGGGTGCTGCCTGTCCATGACGGGCCATACGGCCACCCGAGACCGGGCAATTTAGGGCACGACGGGGGGGATGAAATTTATCTTCTGTGCTGCCTCAACGGGGGTGACAGCGGGCTGTGAATTGGGTCTAAAGACGGCACGTGTGTCGCGCGGAGACAGAGTATGATTGGCGTTTTGGAAAAATTCAAGGCCCTTGCGGTTGATGATGCCCCTGGCCAGGAAGGGCGGCAGGCAGCGGTTGATTTGTCGTCGATCAGGCGCGGAGACCCTCTGCCAGGGCGCCCGGTCGATTTTTCACATGGTGACGTCGATGCTCATCCCCCGCTCCCCGAGGCTCAGGCGGCCTTTGCAGCGGGGCTTGCTGCGGGCGGGTCCCAAGCCTACACGGAATACCGAGGAGCACTGAGCATTCGCGACGAGGTGGCTGATCATCTTGCTGATTTTACAGGGGCTTCCGTGGATGCGGTGGATGGCCTGTTGCTGACCCCGGGCACCCAAGGCGCCCTATTTCTTGCAATTGCGGCAACTGTTGGGAGTGGTGACAAGGTGGCCATCGTTCAACCGGATTACTTTGCCAACCGAAAACTGACGGCCTTTTTCGGTGGCCAGATGAGTCCGGTCCCGCTTGAGTATCTGCCTGATGGACCTGACGCGGGTCTGGATCTTTGGGCTCTGCGTGCTGCCTTTGAAAACGGAGCCAAAGTCTTTTTGTTCTCTAACCCGAACAACCCCACAGGTGTTGTCTATTCCGCGTCAGAGATTGCGTCTATTGCCCGATTGGCAACCGAGTTTGGCGTGACCGTGATCGCCGATCAACTGTATTCCCGGCTCCAGTACTCGGGTCAGACCTTTACCCATCTGCGCAGTGCTGGCATGCCTGCAGAACAAATTGTTACCATAATGGGGCCCTCAAAGACCGAGTCGCTAAGCGGGTATCGCCTTGGCGTCGCCTTTGGGGCATCCGATATCATCGCCCGGATGGAGCAACTGCAGGCCATCGTTTCGCTGCGCGCGGCCGGATACAATCAAGCGGTTTTGCGAACTTGGTTCAATGAACCCGATGGCTGGATGGCAGCGCGCGTGACCGCCCACGAGGCGATCCGGGACGATCTGCTACGGGTCTTTCGCGGCGCGGGATTTGCAACGCGGATCCCGCAGGCAGGCAGCTATTTGTTCCCGACCCTGCCGGATCTGGCGGTTGATCTGCGCAGCTTTGTGCGCTTTTTGCGTGAACAGGCGGGGGTTGTCGTCACGCCCGGGACAGAGTTTGGACCGCATCCAAACAGCATCCGGCTGAACTATTCACAAGACCATCTTGCCGCCGTGGCAGCCGCGCAGCGCATTGTTCAGATGGTTGACAGGTATCGCGCCTGATTGTGCTGTGGCTCTCCGCCCTGACATCCGAGGCGTCAGGGTTTTGGCACACAGGTTGGCTGCGACCAGCACTTTGACGTGGCTGGCCAAAGGGCCACTTGGACAGGGGTCTGACCCCACTTTGCACCGCGACTGTTCATGCACCTCTGCCGGGGCCGGGTGATATGAGCTGTGGAAAACGACATTCCAGGAGCGATCCGTGCCATCGAGGTCCACGTTCTGATCACGCCTGTCGACTTCTGTTGAAAACATCTGCAATTGTCGTCTCACACCATACCCCTGTTTGGCCTGCGCGAGTCGGTCAACGGCGTTTAACCAAAATGAATTCGGGAGGAGAAAATGAAGACCATCAAGGGACCTGCGCTGTTTCTGGCGCAGTTTGCCGGTGATGAGGCACCGTTCAATTCATGGACAGACATCACCAAATGGGCCGCAGATTGCGGCTATGTCGGGGTCCAGGTACCCAGCTGGGACGGTCGCCTTTTCGATCTGGATCAAGCCGCAGCATCAAAAGACTATTGTGATACCTTCACGGGTCAGGCGGCTGAAAACGGCATAGAGGTGACTGAACTGTCGACACACCTGCAGGGGCAGCTTGTGGCGGTACACCCTGCCTATGACGCGGCCTTTGACGGCTTTGCGGCGCCCTCGGTTCAGGGCAATCCGGCTGCTCGTCAGGCCTGGGCCGTTGATCAGGTCAAAAAGGCCATTACGGCCAGTCGCCATATGGGTATCGGGGCCCATGCGACGTTCTCGGGCGCGCTGGCCTGGCCGTTTGTCTATCCTTGGCCACAGCGGCCGGCGGGGCTTGTCGAAGCGGCCTTTGATGAATTGGCAGCGCGCTGGAGGCCCATTCTGGACCATGCAGAAGAGCATGGCGTCGACATTTGCTACGAAATTCACCCAGGCGAAGATCTGCACGACGGCATCAGCTATGAGATGTTTCTTGAACGCGTCGACCATCATCCGCGCGCCAACATGCTGTACGATCCTTCGCACTATGTGCTGCAGGCATTGGATTACCTGGACAACATCGACATTTACAAAGACCGGATCCGGATGTTTCACGTCAAGGATGCCGAGCTCAATCCGACCGGGCGTCAGGGCGTCTACGGTGGCTTCCAGTCCTGGGTCGATCGCGCGGGCCGGTTTCGCAGTCTTGGCGACGGCCAGGTCGACTTCAAGGCGGTCTTTTCGAAGATGGCAGCGAATGACTTTGAGGGGTGGGCCGTGGTCGAATGGGAGTGTGCATTGAAGCACCCCGAGGACGGTGCCCGCGAAGGCGCGCAGTTCGTGCGCGATCACATCATTCGCGTTACGGACAAGGCGTTTGATGATTTCGCCGATGGCGGCGCAGATGATGCGGCCAACAGAAAAATGCTGGGATTGGAGGGCTGACAGATGGCAATCGAAGGACGCAGTCACAGCCGAGCTGGCCGTATCCGGCTTGGGATGGTTGGCGGAGGACGCGATGCATTTATCGGCGCGGTACATCGTATCGCATCGCGGATCGATGATCACTATGAACTCGTGGCGGGGTGCTTTTCCTCGACACCGGAGAAATCCAAAGCGTCAGGCGCGGATCTGGGCCTTGATGCGGACCGCGTGTATGCCGATTTCGCCAGGATGGCCACGGCCGAAGCCGCGCGCGCGGACGGGATCGAGGCGGTTGCCGTCGTAACGCCAAATCATGTGCATCTTGGACCCGCCAAGGCCTTTCTGGAACAGGGCATCCATGTCATCTGCGACAAACCGTTGACCTCAACCCTGGATGAGGCCCGCGCCCTGCACAAGATCGCCAGTGAGTCTGAGGCGCTGTTTGTCCTGACCCACAACTACACCGGGTATCCGATGATCCGACAGGCGCGGTCTATGGTCGAAAGCGGCGCGCTGGGCGACATTCGTGTGGTACAGGTAGAGTATCCGCAGGATTGGTTGGCTGAACCGCTTGAGGGGACCGGGCAGAAACAGGCCGATTGGCGCACTGATCCGGCGCGCTCTGGGGCGGGTGGCTCGACCGGTGATATTGGCACTCATGCCTTCAACCTGGCGCGTTTTGTAACCGGCTTGAAGCTTCAGTCGCTTGCCGCTGACCTGCAAAGCTTTGTTCCGGGGCGTCGTGTGGATGACAACGCGCATGTCATGCTGCGCTTTGAAGGTGGCGCGCGCGGCGTGCTGTGGTGCAGCCAGGTCGCGGTTGGGTACGACAACCGGCTGCGCCTTCGGGTTTTTGGCTCTAAGGGCAGTGTCGAGTGGCAGCAGGAAGAACCAAACACCCTGTGGTATGGCCCGATTGGCGAACCTGTCCGTCGCATGACCCGTGGCGGTGCCGGTGTGGGCGAGGCGGGGTTGCGCGGAAGCCGCATTCCTCCGGGTCACCCAGAGGGCTATCTGGAAGGGTTTGCCAACATCTACACCGAAGCCGCAGAAGCGATCCGCGCCAAGCGCACCGGGGGTGTACCGGATTCTGCCGTGACCTTTCCGACCATCCATGACGGATTGGAAGGCGGCGCCTTTGTCGATGCCTGCGTCCGATCCTCGGCCGCTGACGCTGCCTGGGTGACGCTGGACCTCTGAATTAGCGTGTGGGGGCGATCTGTTATCCGCAGATCGCCACGATTCCTCTGTGCCGCGCGGTCATGTGATATGATTTCCCGCTTGAACGTCCCGGTCAGAATGAGGTTGATGGGGCGATTTGTGTCGCCACGTTGGGAGGCCCGCCATGGACCGTGCCGAAATCGTTCATCAGAATTTCCTGCGACGCATTGCAGCCGGGGATCTGCCCCCTGCCAGCGGCTCTGTGTCCTTGGCAGAGGCCGGTCTTGACGGGGACGCGTTGACAGGCCTGTTTCGCGCTCAGATTGGCAGCCGTCAGCTGGACCGCATGTCGCGCAAGATGCAGGCAAAGGGCCAGGGCTTTTACACGATCGGGTCCTCTGGCCACGAAGGCAACGCCGCCGTGGCGGCAGCCCTGCGGCCGACAGATCCGGCCTTTTTGCATTACCGTGACGGCGCCTTTCAGGTTGCCCGCGCCGCCCAACTTCCCGGCCAGACCCCGTTGTGGGATATGCTTCTCAGCTTTAGCTGCGCCGCCGAAGACCCGATCTCGGGGGGGCGCCACAAGGTGCTGGGGTCCAAGGCGCTGGCGATTCCACCGCAAACCTCGACGATTGCCTCTCATTTGCCGAAGGCGCTGGGCGCTGCCTTTTCAATTGCACAGGCCCGCCGAACCGCGCCCGAGCATCAACAGTATCCAAAAGACGCCTTGGCCTTTTGCTCGTTTGGCGATGCCTCGCTGAACCACTCAACGGCGCAGGGCGCTCTCAATGCTGCGGCCTGGACCGGGTATCGTGGGCTGCCGTTGCCGCTGCTATATCTTTGCGAAGACAACGGGATCGGCATCTCGGTCCCGACTCCCAACGGATGGGTCGAAGCGACGATGTCGGCCCGGCCCGGTCTGACATATCTGGCATGTGATGGGCTTGACCTGGTTGACACCTTTGCCACCACGCGCCAGGCCGCCCGGATTGCACGCGGCGGTGCGCCCGTGTTTTTGCACATGTCCTGCGTGCGGCTTTACGGGCATGCGGGGGCCGATGCGCAGCAGGCCTATATGACGCCGGCCCAGATCGAGGCGGATGAAGCCAATGATCCACTTTTGCACAGCGCTCGACGGATGATCGATGAAGGGCTGGCATCGCGGGATGATATTCTGGCGCTTTACACTGCGATCGGGGACGAGGTCTCTGCCCTGTCGGACCAGGCAGTTCAGCGCCCACGCCTGCAAAGCTCTGCCGATGTGAGGGCAAGCCTCGTACCGCCCAAGCGCCCTTGTGCGCCGGGCAATGGCCCGTCACCGTCACAACGAACCGAAGTCTTTGGCGAAGCGGATGCGCGCGCCATGCAAGATCCGCAGCATATGGCGAAGCTGATCAACATGGCGCTGACCGACCTAATGCTGGAGCACCCCGAAGTGATCCTCGCGGGTGAGGATGTGGGCCGAAAAGGCGGCGTTTACGGGGTGACACAAAAGCTGCAGGGGCGCTTTGGTGCGGGCAGGGTCATGGACACATTGCTTGATGAACAGACAATCTTGGGATTGGCGATCGGCATGGCCCAGAACGGTTTTGTTCCGATCCCCGAGATCCAGTTCCTGGCATATCTGCACAACGCCGAAGACCAGCTGCGGGGCGAGGCCGCGACCCTTCCGTTCTTTTCAAATGGGCAATTCAGCAATCCAATGGTCGTTCGGATTGCCGGCCTGGGGTATCAACGCGGCTTTGGCGGACATTTTCACAATGACAACTCTCTTGCGGTTCTGCGCGACATTCCGGGGCTGATTGTGGCGTGTCCCTCGAACGGACGGGATGCTGTCTTGATGCTGCGCGAGTCCGTTCGGTTGGCCCGCGAAGAACAGCGCGTCGTCGTCTTCGTAGAGCCCATTGCCCTTTATATGACGCGCGACCTGTTAAAGGCGGGTGATGGTCGGTGGACCGCACGCTATCCTTTGCCCGGCGAGGATGCCATTGCATTGGGTGAGGTCGGCGTCAGCGGCACTGGTCAGGATCTGGCGATTGTCAGTTATGGCAACGGCGCCTTTCTGTCACGCCAGGCGCAACAGGACCTGCTGGAGGATCACGGGGTCGAAACCCGCCTGGTTGACATGCGTTGGCTTGCGCCGTGCCCCGAAGGATCGCTGTTGGAGGCAGTGAAGGGGTGCGCTGGTGTCCTGATTGTCGATGAATGTCGTCGCACCGGATCGCAAAGTGAAGCTTTGGTCACACTTTTTGCCGAGAAAACCGATCTGCCCTGCGCGCGCGTTACCGCCGATGACTGTTTCATTGCAACGGGCCCAGCCTATGCGTCAACTCTGCCAAGTCGGTCCGGCATCGTTGAAGCTGCGCTTGAATTGGTCGGGCGGTCGCCGGCCTGAGCATGCGGCGCTGTCCGGGCTTATGCCTGCCAGTCATTGCGCATGATCGCATCACGGGCGGCGTTCAGAGACGCGCCGGCAAAGTTTTCCCCGATGGAGCGCATACAAAGGCGCTCATCACAGGTCACGTGTAGGCAAAGACCAGAAGTCCAAGGCCAAGGATCACCCGGTAGATCACATAAGGCGTGAAGCTGACAGACCGCAGCAACCGCATCATGATCGTCAAAGAGGCGAGGGCCGCAACAAAAGCCATTGCTGCGGCTGTTGCCCCCATGCGGGCTGCCTCTGCATCCGCTGTCGCGACGACCTCTACCCCCAAAAGTGCCCCTGAGGCCAGAATCGTCGGTATGGACATCAGCATCGCCAATCGCGCGCCGTCTTCGCGGGCATAGCCCAATTGCCGTGCTGCCGTGATTGTTATGCCCGACCGCGAGGTGCCCGGTATCAACGCCACCGCCTGCCAAAGGCCCATGAGGATGGCGTCGCGCAACGACCAGTCCTGGCTGCGCTTTTCCGTGCCGCCTGTTTGATCCGCCCAATACAACACAAGACCGAAAATCAGCATGGCCCAACCAATCACGGCAACAGAGCGCAGGGCCTCGTTAAACCCTGTGACCTTGAGCGCCAACCCGATCAGTACCACAGGCACTGTCGCGATCCCCAGCAAGAACGCCAGTCGGGCGCCCTCTGTGTCCACGCGTCCTGTCAAAAGGCGCGGAACACCTGCCGCGGCCTTGGCCACATCAGACCAGAAATACAACACGACTGCGCCCAATGTCCCAAGATGTACGGCAACATCAATCACCTGTCCCTGATCGGCGAATCCAGTCAGGCTGGGCAGCAATATCAGGTGCCCCGAAGATGAAATGGGCAGGAATTCGGTGATGCCCTGTATCAATGCGAGAATAATCAGCTGTGTGAGTGACATTTTGAAATCCTGACGCCGGGTTATGCGATATGGTATAACTATATGATTTCAAATGAAAAGCTCAAAAATAAGTCCGATTAGGGCCTTATTTCTGCGCAAGACTCGCTCAAAATCGCAAAATTCCCGTGAAAAAGGGGAAAGTAGGTCAGTAATTTTGACTTTTAATCCGGACTTCGGTCTCGTAAACAGGCGCGACCTAGGACAAGCCCAGGGAGATATTCATGGCCAATCAGCCAATGCTCAAATTCGTCAAGATCGACCGGGATATGCCGGAAAAGCGCAGGGCTGACGCGCGCAGCAAGGATTTTGAGGAAATCTATGCCGACTATGCCGCAGCCAAAGCGGAAGAGCAGGCAAGCCGATGCAGCCAGTGTGGCGTGCCCTACTGTCAGTCGCACTGTCCGCTGCACAATAATATTCCCGACTGGCTGCGCCTGACCGCAGAGGGCCGTCTGCAAGAAGCCTATGAGGTAAGTCAGGCCACGAATACCTTTCCTGAAATCTGTGGTCGTATCTGCCCACAAGATCGGCTCTGCGAGGGCAATTGCGTGATTGAACAATCGGGGCATGGCACTGTGACCATCGGCTCGGTTGAAAAATACGTGACCGATACAGCTTGGGAAAAGGGCTGGGTCAAGCCTTTGGCGCCTGCCCAAGAACGGTCGGAATCAGTCGGAATCATCGGCGCGGGTCCGGGTGGACTGGCTGCCGCCGATGTTTTGCGCCGTGCGGGTTTGCAGGTCACTGTCTATGACCGTTACGACCGCGCAGGCGGTTTGCTGACCTATGGCATCCCCGGCTTCAAGCTGGAAAAGGATGTGGTGGTGCGTCGCAATGCGCAGCTCGAACAGGGTGGCGTGCAATTCCGCCTCAACTGCAACGTTGGCGAAGACATCTCGTTCGACGATATTCGCGCGCAACATGATGCGGTGATCATTGCAACGGGGGTCTACAAATCCAGGGATCTGGGCGGACCGGGAGCCGGTGCCGACGGCATCGTGCGAGCGATTGACTACCTGACGGCCTCGAACCGGGCGGCCAACTTTGGCGACACCGTGCCCGAGTTTGACAGCGGTGCGCTGAATGCGGCCGGCAAAAACGTGGTGGTGATTGGCGGTGGGGATACCGCGATGGATTGCGTCCGTACCGCGATACGGCAGGGCGCCGATAGCGTGAAGTGCCTGTATCGTCGGGACCGCGCCAACATGCCAGGATCGCAGCGCGAAGTGGAAAACGCCGAAGAAGAAGGCGTGCAGTTCGAATGGCTGACGGCCCCCAAGGGCTTTACCGGCGACAGCGTCGAGGGTGTGATCGTCGAAAAGATGCGTCTTGGTTTGCCGGACGTGTCGGGGCGGCAATCGCCCGAGGTGATCGAGGGCTCTGACTACGTGGAGCGCGCCGATCTGGTGATCAAGGCCCTTGGGTTTTCGCCCGAGGATCTGCCGACCCTGTGGGGTGTGCCAGAGCTTGAAGTGACGCGCTGGGGCACCGTCAAGGCTGAGTTCACGACCGGCCGGACCGCATTGCCAGGCGTATATGCCGTGGGTGACATCGTGCGAGGCGCGTCGCTGGTGGTGTGGGCGATCCGCGACGGTCGCGATTGTGCGCAAGCCATTCTGGCCGATTTGACTGCGAAACCCGCAGTTGCAGCCGAATAAAACTTGCAGGCGCGGCCCACCGTGGGCCCCCGATATTCTGACAGCGCCGCCTTGGGCGGCCCCGACATGGAGGAAAACGCCATGACCAAATACGATGCTGAGTGGGTCAAAGCTGAGGACGCCAAGCGCAAGTGGATGGCCGAAAACGGGCTCTACAGTGAGGCCGAAGAGCACGCGTCCTGTGGCGTGGGTCTGGTCGTCAACATGGACGGCAAACCCAGCCGTAAAGTGGTTGAGGCTGGCATCACCGCGCTGAAGGCGATTTGGCACCGTGGCGCTGTTGATGCGGACGGCAAGACCGGTGATGGTGCCGGTATCCACGTGCAGATTCCTGTCTCGTTTTTCTATGATCAGGTTGAGCGCACAGGGCACACGCCGCGCACTGATCAATTGATGGCCGTCGGGCAGATCTTTCTGCCGCGCACCGATTTCGGCGCGCAAGAGACCTGCCGGACGATTGTGGAAACCGAAGTGCTGCGGATGGGCTATTACATCTATGGCTGGCGTCACGTTCCTGTGAATGTCGACTGCCTGGGCGACAAGGCCAATGCCACCCGGCCCGAGATTGAGCAGATCCTGATCTCGAACAGCAAGGGGGTCAGCGAAGAGCAGTTCGAGCGCGAGCTTTACATCATCCGCCGCAGAATTGAAAAAGCGGCCGCCTTGGCAGGTATCGGAGAGCTGTACATTGCATCGCTGTCGTGCCGCTCGATCATCTACAAGGGCATGATGCTGGCCGAGCAGGTTGCCGAGTTCTATCCTGACCTTCAGGACGACCGGTTCGAAAGTGCCTTTGCGATCTATCACCAGCGCTATTCGACGAATACATTCCCACAATGGTGGCTGGCGCAGCCGTTTCGCATGTTGGCCCATAACGGCGAAATCAACACGCTGAAGGGCAACGTCAACTGGATGAAAAGCCATGAGATCCGCCTGGCCTCTGCCTCATTCGGGGATCACGCAGACGACATCAAGCCGATCATCGCCCATGGGGCGTCAGACTCTGCAGCACTGGACGCTGTGTTCGAAATGCTGGTCAGGGCGGGCCGCAACGCCCCGATGGCCAAGACCATGCTGGTGCCAGAGTCTTGGTCAAAGCAGGCGGTTGAGCTGCCGCAAGCCTGGCGGGACATGTACAGCTACTGCAACTCGGTGATGGAGCCATGGGACGGTCCCGCGGCGCTGGCCATGACCGATGGGCGCTGGGTCTGTGCGGGCCTGGACCGCAACGGTCTGCGTCCGATGCGCTATGTTGTCACCGGCGATGGTCTGCTGATCTCCGGCTCTGAGGCTGGTATGGTACCCGTGGACGAAGCGACCGTTCGCGAAAAAGGCGCGCTTGGACCTGGACAGCTGCTTGCGGTCGATATGGCCGAGGGACGTCTTTATCACGACACGGAAATCAAGGACAAACTGGCGGCCTCGCAGCCTTTCGGGGAATGGGTTGACAAGATTGTTGAGCTTGATGACGCTCTGGGCAGCGTGACTGAAAAGCCGATGTTTGATGGCGCCGAACTGCGCCGCCGCCAGATCGCGGCGGGCTACACGATAGAAGAGCTTGAACAAATCCTTGCGCCCATGGCCGAGGACGGCAAGGAAAGCCTTGCGTCGATGGGCGATGACACTCCATCTGCGGTTCTGTCAAAACGGTATCGTCCGCTCAGCCACTACTTCCGGCAGAATTTCAGCCAGGTGACCAACCCGCCGATCGACAGCCTGCGCGAATACCGTGTGATGTCGCTCAAGACCCGGTTTGGGAACCTCAAGAACGTGCTGGACGAGTCCAGTGCGCAGACCGAGATCCTGGTGCTTGACAGCCCCTTCGTGGGCAACGCGCAATTTGATGAGCTGGTCGGCCACTTCAACGCCGACAGTGTGACCATCGACTGCACCTTCCTGGCCGAAGAAGGGCAGGGGGCTTTGAACGCCGGTTTGGCACGCATTCGCGCAGAGGCCGAAGATGCGGTCCGATCGGGCGCCGGGCACCTTGTCCTGACCGACCAGAATGCCGATGCCACAAAGGTGGCGATGCCGATGATCCTTGCGACCAGCGCGGTACACAGCCATCTGACCCGGACCGGCTTGCGGACCTTCTGTTCGTTGAATGTGCGCTCTGCAGAATGTATCGACCCGCATTACTTCGCGGTGCTGATCGGGGCCGGAGCCACAGTCGTGAATGCCTATCTGGCCCAGGACAGCCTTGCAGATCGCATCAAACGCGGCCTGCTGGACATCGGGCTGACCGAAGCTGTCGCCCGGTATCGCGATGCGATTGATCAGGGGTTGCTCAAAATCATGTCGAAGATGGGCATCTCGGTCATTTCGTCCTATCGTGGGGGGCTCAACTTCGAGGCCGTCGGTCTGAGCCGTGCCATGTGTGCCGAATTTTTCCCGGGCATGATCAGCCGCATCAGCGGGATTGGTGTCAGTGGGATCCAGACCAAGGCCGAAGAAATCCATGCGTTGGGCTTTGGCGCGGGGCAGGACGTCCTGCCTATCGGAGGATTTTACAAAGCGCGCAAAACGGGCGAAACCCACGCGTGGGGGGCGCAAACCATGCATATGATGCAGGCGGCCTGCAACACGGCAAGCTATCAGCTTTGGCAGCAGTATTCGAAGTCGATGCAGGCGAACCCGCCGATCCATCTGCGCGATTTGCTGGCAATAAAATCACTGGGCAAGCCGGTGCCTTTGGAAGACGTTGAATCGATCACCTCGATCCGCAAGCGGTTTGTTACGCCGGGCATGTCGCTGGGTGCCCTGAGCCCCGAAGCCCACAAGACGTTGAACGTTGCCATGAACAGGATTGGCGCCAAGTCAGACAGCGGCGAGGGCGGTGAAGATCCGGCGCATTTTGTGCCAGAGCCGAACGGCGACAACCCCTCTGCCAAGATCAAGCAGGTTGCCTCGGGCCGGTTCGGTGTGACTGCCGAGTATCTGAACCAGTGCGAAGAACTTGAGATCAAGGTCGCGCAAGGGGCCAAGCCGGGCGAGGGCGGCCAGCTTCCCGGCATGAAAGTGACGGATCTGATCGCGCGGCTGCGCCATTCCACCAAGGGTGTCACGCTGATCTCACCTCCGCCGCACCATGACATCTATTCGATCGAGGACCTCGCGCAGTTGATCTATGATCTCAAGCAGATCAACCCGCGCTGCAAAGTCACTGTCAAGCTGGTGGCCTCGTCCGGTGTCGGGACGATCGCAGCCGGTGTGGCCAAGGCCAAGGCTGACGTAATCCTGATTTCTGGCCACAATGGGGGCACTGGCGCGTCACCCGCGACCTCGATCAAATATGCGGGGCTGCCATGGGAAATGGGCCTGACAGAGGCGCATCAGGTCCTGGCGATGAACAATCTGCGCGACCGTGTCACGCTGCGGACGGATGGGGGTCTGCGCACCGGGCGCGACATTGTCATGGCGGCAATGCTTGGTGCCGAGGAATTCGGGATCGGGACTGCTGCGTTGATTGCAATGGGCTGCATCATGGTCCGTCAGTGTCAGTCGAACACCTGCCCTGTGGGTGTTTGTACGCAGGACGAGGCGCTGCGGGCAAAATTCACCGGCAATGCGGACAAGGTGGTGAACCTGATTACCTTCTACGCGCATGAAGTTCGGGAAATTCTGGCCTCGATCGGTGCGCGCAGCCTTGACGAAGTGATCGGCCGTGCAGACTTGCTTGGACAGGTGAGCCGTGGTTCGGATCACCTTGACGACCTGGATTTGAACCCGCTGCTGATCCGTGTCGATGGGTCTGATGACATCGTCTACGATCGTGACCGCGATCGCAATGCCGTGCCCGATACACTTGACGCAGAGATCGTGCGGGATGCTGCGCGGTTCCTGCAGGACGGTGAAAAGATGCAGCTTAGCTATGCGATTCAGAACACACACCGAACCGTCGGAACCCGCACGTCCAGCCATATCGTGCGCAACTTCGGCATGCGCAACGCGTTGCAGCCGAACCATCTGACCGTGAAATTGTCTGGATCCGCTGGCCAGTCGCTTGGGGCCTTTGCCGCGCCGGGCCTCAAACTCGAGGTGTCGGGCGATGCCAACGACTATGTCGGTAAAGGGCTTTCGGGAGGCACGATCGTTGTGCGTCCGCCGATGGCAAGCCCCCTGACGGCCTCTGAGAATACAATCATCGGGAACACGGTGCTGTACGGCGCCACCGATGGTCATATGTTCGCAGCCGGCCGCGCAGGTGAGCGGTTCGCAGTGCGAAATTCGGGTGCAAAGGTTGTGGTCGAGGGCTGTGGATCGAACGGCTGTGAATATATGACCGGTGGCGTTGCGGTGATTCTTGGCAGTATCGGTGCGAACTTTGGCGCCGGTATGACTGGTGGAATGGCCTATCTGTATGACCCCGACGGCAAAGCCATGGACATGCTGAACCCTGAAACCCTGGTGATGTGCCCGGTGACAGGTGACCACTGGCGCGCGCAGTTGGAACAGATGATCCGGCAACATGGCGAAGAGACCGGCAGCCGCAAGGCGCGGGATATTCTGCAGCACTGGGATATTGAATTGAAAAACTTTCTTCAGATTTGTCCGAAGGAGATGTTGGACAAGTTGCCTCATCCCTTGGGGATCGAGGATCAGGCTGTTCCGGCGGAATAGGTTCAGAAAGTTTGACCGGGGGGGGCGCTTGGACAGCGGCCCTATCTTGTTGCGGCGGGCGTCCTGCCCTGCTGCGATACGATGCATGGCGGCCCTGTTTGGTGGAAAAACAGTCTTTCGTACGATAACGGTTAACAGATCCTTGGGTCTGAAGTATGCACCCGGCAAGACACTGAAGGCGCAGGGCAGAGCATGGCAAAAAAAACTTCCCGCGTCGCGACCAGGTTTCGACCGATGCGCTGGTTGGGGCGTCAAATCTTGCGCGCTGTTTCGATCGTCTTTTTGATCGCCGCGGCGGTTGTTTTATTGTTTGCCGTGGTCAATCCACCGACTACTTACTACATCCAGCAAGAAAAGGCGCGGCTGGGTGGTATCGATCGACAGTGGGTATCAGCAGAGGAAATCGCACCGGTCATGTTTCGGTCCGTGGTCGCCGCTGAGGATGCAAACTACTGCCACCATTGGGGATTTGATGTAGATGCGCTGCGTAGCGCGATCGCGGCGGGGGGTGCACGCGGGGCGTCGACCATCAGCCAACAGGTGGTCAAGAATGTCTACCTTTGGCAAGGTCGCAGTTACACACGCAAGGTGATTGAGGCTGCCATGACGCCGCTGGTCGAGGCGCTTTGGTCCAAGCGCCGGATCCTTGAGGTCTATGTGAACATGATTGAGTTCGACGAAGGTGTTTTTGGGGTTGAGGCCGCCGCCCGCCACTATTTCGGTGTTGGTCCCGAGGCCTTGACAGCAACACAGGCCGCTCGATTGGCAGCTGTCCTGCCCTCTCCCAAGACCAACTCGGCCTCTGCTCCCTCTGCGGGGATGCGGAAGCGGGCCGCCCGAATCAAGGATGGTGCCGCAACAATCGCCCGGGATGGCCGAGCGGCCTGTTTCGAGTAGCCTGACGCCGTCTTATGGTCGCTTTGCAGCCCCGGCTGGGCCGGGCTCTGCGCCATCGGCCCGCCTTGCACCTCGCTGCGTTTCGCGTCACACAAGAGACACGTCATAGATTGTTAGATGTGCCAATGGCCCGACTGTACCACGTTCCCCTGTCTCCGTTCTGTCGCAAGGTTCGCCTGAGCCTGGCCGAGAAGAAAATTGAATGTGAGCTCGTAGAAGAGCGATACTGGGAGAAGGATGTCGATTTCCTGCGCCGCAATCCTGCCGCCAAGGTGCCGGTTCTCAAGATCGATACCAAAACGATGTCGGAAAGTGCAGCGATCTGTGAGTATCTGGAAGAGACAGTCCCCGAGCCGCCGTTGATACCGCGTCACGCCGAAGCCCGTTATGAAGTGCGGCGGCTGGTGGGGTGGTTTGATGACAAGTTTCACCACGAAGTGACCTCGAAGCTGCTCTATGAACGGGTGAACAAAAAGATCACCGGTCAGGGTTTTCCTGACAGCGGCAACGTCAAAGCGGGCGCGCGGGCTATCAAATTCCACCTCGACTACATGACTTGGTTGCTAGAGCACCGGCGGTGGCTGGCCGGAGATACGATGACGCTGGCGGATTTTGCGGCAGCTGCGCATTTGTCATCTCTGGATTACATTTCGGATGTGGACTGGAACCGCAGTGAGGTCGTGAAAGACTGGTATGCCAAGATAAAGTCGCGGCCAGCGTTCCGGGGCATTCTTGCAGATCAAATCCCCGGCTTCCCACCGCCATCGCATTATGCTGACCTTGATTTCTAATCGCGTGCAGCACCGAAGCGCACTTAGGGGCTGGCTTGGTTGGCGCAGGATTGCCTCTCTTTCGGGCTGCAATGCGATACGTCATGGACGGATTTAGAGATCTTATCGAGGCCGAGGCTCATGCCGTCGGCTTTTCTGGCATGGCGATCTGCCGGCCTTGGGATGTGCCGCAGGTGCCCGATCGCCTGGCAGCCTTTCTAGCGGCCGGTTACCATGGCCAAATGGGCTGGCTGGCCGAGCGCAGCCATTGGCGTGGCGCACCTGAAGTGCTGTGGCCTGAGGCCCGTTCAGTCATAATGCTTGCAGACAACTATGGTCCCGATGGGGATCCGATGGCAGGGCTTGCCCATGCCGAAACCGGTGTCATCAGTGTCTATGCTCAAAATCGCGATTATCACGATGTGGTCAAAAAGCGGTTGAAACGGCTTGCGCGGTGGATGATTGACGCTGCGGTCAGGGCAAATCTGGCAAAGCCAGAGGTCAAGGTCTTTGTCGACACTGCGCCAGTGCCCGAAAAGCCCTTGGCGCAGGCGGCTGGTCTGGGGTGGCAGGGCAAACATACCAACCTGGTCTCTCGCGAGCTGGGCAGCTGGTTCTTTCTGGGTTCGATTTTCACCACGATGGAATTGCCGGTCGACAAGGCAGAGGTCGATCACTGCGGGTCATGTCGCGCTTGTCTGGATGTTTGTCCGACAGATGCATTTCCTGCCCCCTACCAGTTGGATGCACGACGGTGCATTTCCTACCTGACGATTGAACATCATGGACCGGTTGACGAAGATCTGCGGCCCTTGCTTGGCAACCGTATCTATGGCTGCGATGATTGTCTGGCGGCCTGTCCTTGGAACAAGTTTGCGCAGACCGCCAGTGACGTGAAGTATCACGCTCGGGACGGGTTGCGCGCGCCCCAGCTGGCAAAGCTGGCGGGCCTTGATGATGCCGGGTTCCGGGCGCTTTTCTCGGGGTCGCCGATCAAGCGGATCGGCCGCAATCGGTTTGTGCGCAACGTGCTCTATGCGATTGGCAACTCGGGACTGCCGGACCTGGGTGGGGTGGCGCAGCGGCTATGCGGGGATCCTGATCCGACCGTTGCGGATGCTGCGCGCTGGGCCGTCGAGCGACTGGAAGCCGTCGCAAATGGACGCGCCGGCTGCTGAGGAGGCGTTAAGCCGTGTGCAATAAGTAAGTGAGAGACAGACATGAGCCTTTTGCTGGGCGTGGATACGGGCGGGACCTACACTGATGCGGTGCTTATCCGCGATGGTGAGACGATCCTGGCCTCTGCCAAATCTCTGACAACGCGGGTGGATTTGGCTGTGGGTATCGGTGCCGCCGTTCGCGCCGTACTGGAGGAAGCCAGGGTCGAGGCGTCCCAGATTGATATGGCGTCCCTTTCGACGACGCTTGCGACCAACGCATTGGTTGAAGGCCAGGGGGGGCGCGTTGGGCTTGTGTATATAGGGTTTGCTGAAAGGGATCTGGATCGTCATGACCTGCGCGAGGCCCTTGCCGGGGATCCGGTCTTCGTTTGTGACGGCGGTCATGGCCATGCAGGAGAGCCGGCGGCGCCGCTGGATGTTGAGGCGATAGCATCATGGGCGGGGCAGCAAGAAGTGTCAGGTTTTGCGGTGGCTGCGCGGTTTTCGACGCGGAATTCGGCCCATGAAGTTGCCGCACGCGATGCTGTTCGGACGGTGACGGGCTTGCCGGTTACATGCAGCCATGAATTGTCGGCAAAACTGAACGGGCCAAAGCGGGCTTTGACAGCTGTCTTGAACGCGCGGCTGATCGCCTTGACTTATGGGCTGATTGCCCGAGCCGAGGCGGTTTTGTCCGAGATCGGTATCGAGGCGCCCATGATGGTCGTCCGCGGAGACGGGGCGTTGATGTCGGCTGCACGCGCAATGGAACGCCCGATCGAGACAATTCTGAGCGGTCCGGCAGCCTCGATCGTCGGGGCGCGCTGGTTGACTGGTGCAGAGAACGCGCTTGTCTCTGACATTGGTGGAACAACAACCGATATTGCGCTTTTGCGGGAGGGTCGGCCGGCCATTGATCCTGATGGCGCGCAGGTTGGATCCTTTCGCACAATGGTCGAGGCGGTGGCGATGCGCACCCATGGGCTGGGCGGGGACAGCGAGGTTCACATGGTGTCCGAGGGTCTGGCCGCGGCCGTGACCCTTGGACCGCGGCGTGTTTTGCCGTTGGCTTTGGCAGCGGCAGAGACGCCCGCTGTGCTGGAGGCTTTGCAGCACCAGGCAGATGCGCCGGTCCTGCGTGAGCATGATGGCCGTTTTGTGCGCCGCGTTTCGGGTGTTCACGACGGCGGTCTGGCACCGCGGGACGCGCAGGTGCTGGAGAGACTGAGCCAAGAGTTTGTAGCGCTTGGATCGGTGCTGCGATCGCGAATGGACGGCCCGTCGCTCAAGCGCCTGGTGTCGCGTGGACTTGTCCAGGTTGCGGCCTTGACCCCAACAGATGCCCTGCATGGTCTTGGCGATCTGTCGGTTTGGAGCGGCGAGGCCGCCCATCTGGGGCTATCATTGATGGGGCGACGACGCACCGGCGCAGGACAGGTCCTGGCTGCAACGCCTGTTGCGATGGCTGAAATGATCGTTGATCAACTGACGCGGCAAACCTCTTTGGCCTTGCTTGAGACAGCCTTTGCAGAAGAGGGTTGGGACGGCTCGATCGCAGACTTGGCGCGGCATCCAATCTTGCAGGCTGGGCTTTCCGGGCACCAAGGGATCCTTGACCTCAGCGCCGGGCTGTCTGTGCCGGTGATCGGGCTGGGCGCCTCGGCGCGGCGGTATTATCCGGCTGTTGGCGCGGCGCTGAGGGCCAAGGTGACACTGCCCGAGGCCGGTGGCGTTGCCAATGCGATCGGAGCCGTTGTCGGCCAGATCACTGTGCGCCGTGAGGGCACTGTAACTGCGCCGAGCGATGGGCGTTACCGGGTGCACCTTGGGGACACACCGGAGGATTTCGACAGCGAAAGCGAAGCCTTGCAGGCATTGGAAGACGCCTTGAGTGCCGCAGCCCGTCTTGATGCCGAGGCGGTCGGGGCAGAGGGGATTTCGGTCCGGGTGATGCGGGATGTGCGGCGTGTATCGTTAGAGGCGCGTGATGTGTTTGTGGAAGCGCGGCTGGTGGCCGAGGCCTCGGGGCGGCCTAGAATTGCTGCATAGGGCGGCGCCTGCAGAATGCGGTTTTTGACCCTTGCCTGGGCTGAGATCTGGCGCAGGGTTGGCCC
>JAKVCP010000038.1:27298-30304 GCA_022448925.1 Paracoccaceae bacterium | reverse complement strand
ACCGGGGCAAATGGGTTCTTACATCGGTGACGTGGATGACCAAGGCAACCTGTGGACTTTCAGTGGGAACCTAAGGCAGGCGGTCGTTTATGACTTGTCGGAGACCACCGGCGACGGCTCATTGGTTTATCAGGCACTTTCGTTGCCCTCAATGGGTATTCCAACATATGGGTTGGCTGATCTTGCCTATCACGTCGAAACGCAGACATTTTACGGAGTCGCCCATGGCGGTGCCGTTGGCCGATCGGGTACGTTGGTTGCGATTGATGTCTCCGAAGTCGCCTTGGGGGGACAACCGACGGTTACAACCCAAACCATCGTCGGCACCATTGTCGAGGGTGAAACCAGGTCAGGCATTCCCGCTGGTGCTTTTGGCGCGACCATCGTTGATGCAGATGGCAATGTGTATATCGGGGCCAACAACACAGACCATGATCTGAATGGTGCGACGGCCAACTCTGGTGGCTTTTACATCGTCGTCACTGGGGAAGACGGCCAGCTATACATGGAACTGCTGTCAAGCGCGCCACAAGTCGGCAGCAATGACGGGGCCATGGATACACGCGGGATCGACCCGTTTTTGAACGTTGACGAATCGTCGGCGGTTCTCATCCGGGCGCCCGAGTTGTCTGTGGCGATAGCCGAAGACGATAGCGTGCGACTGGCTGCAAAGGGCAGTCAGGTAACAATCGATCTATTGGCCAATGATTCAGTCGGAGAAGGTGACAGCATTTCCGTGACCGAACTGAATGGTACGGCCGTTACAACGGGCATGCAGTTGACCCTGACAAACGGAGAGGTCGTTACATATCTGGGCAATGGACAGATCCAGATCACTCCGGCCAGTCTTCCGCGCGATGTGGTTGCGGAACTGACCTACACCATTGAAAACAGCGGTGGCGTGACAGATACGGCCACGGTCACCATCGAAACATCTCCTGTGCAGGGCACTGCCGAGGATGACAGCATGATCGGTTTCACCGACGCTGACGGTACAGAAATCGATGGCTCAGACGGTCCCGATGATATCGTTCTCGGCTATGGTGGCAATGACAGGATCTTTTCGGGTTTGGGTGACGACGACATCTATGGTGGTGCCGGAAATGATTTCGTGCGTGCCCAGGCGGGCAATGATCTGATCTACGGCGAGGCGGGCAATGACCTCTTGGATGGTGGTCTTGGCATTGACACGGTCTACGGGGGCACGGGCAACGATATCTACTTTATCGATCAACTCGGTGACATCGTCTCTGAAGAGGGAGGCGACGGAATCGATACCGTGAAATCCAATTTCAGTTACACCCTCGGGTCCGATCTTGAGAACCTGTGGCTCCTCTTGGGAACAGAGGCTCTGACGGCCACCGGTAACGGATTGCGCAACATGGTTGTTGGCAACGAAAACAACAACCTGATCGAAGGACTAGCCGGCAATGACAACCTGATTGGCGGAGCGGGCATGGACACGATCTATGGCGGCACCGGCGATGACAAACTGCACGGCAGTGCCGGTGTGGATTTACTGGATGGCGGCACTGGCAATGACAAGTTGCACGGCGGCGGCGGTGGAGATTCCGCTTATGGCCGGGACGGCAACGATACCTTGTGTCCCGGTGGTGGCGACGATGTGATGTTTGGTGGAGCCGGAGATGATCTTTTGTCCGGGAACGCCGGGGCTGATACCGCCTACGGGGGCACAGGCGACGACGTCTACAAGCTATCAGACTCCTTTGATACGATCATCGAATATGAGGGCGAGGGACATGATGTGGTCCACGCGCGTGACAGCTTTAGCCTATCCGAGAACGTCGAAGATCTCCTTTTCTTTGGACTTATTGACGTTGTCGGCGCTGGCAATGATGAAGACAATCGTATAATCGGAAATGCCGGTGACAATACGCTGTCTGGTAACGACGGCAACGATAACATAAACGGTAGAACCGGTGACGACGTGTTGTCGGGTGATGCCGGCAACGATCGAGTGGTGGGCGGCGGCGGCGACGATACGATCTATGGCGGATCCGGCAATGACAACATCATGGGCGCCACTGGCAACGACCTGTTGATCGGGGGCGCAGGAGACGACACATTGCGCGGGCAAATTGGTCAGGACACCTTTGAATTCACGACCGGCGACGGGTTCGATGATATCCGTGGCTTTGATGTGACCGAGGATAGACTAAGTTTTGTGGGAATAACGGAGCAAGACATCACATGGGTAGGAGGAACCAGGGCGGTCACCGGCACCTATGGCGAAAATAGCTCCATTCTTCTGCGCGGCATTGATTTATCGATGATTGATGACATCGATTTCTTGTTTGTGTGATCCTCAAGTCTGACAGCTGTATCGCCCCGAGTATGGCCAGAGGTTGGTGCCAATAAACCGACTAAACGCAGTTCTGTGGGATGTGAGGATCTTGCCCTTTTCCTGTTTTTTCACAGGCAATTACACAAGTCTTGAAATCAAGGGTCGCTCATACGCGGGCGAACCCACCGGCTACCATGAACCTCGCCGCATGGGTCGCAGATGCAAGTATGCGCATGTGTTGGGTGATACAGCCACCTGGCAGCTGCGGGTAGCCTTCGGACTGGATCTATCCGATGGAATAGGTCGTCCTGTCCGACAGCGACGCGGTTGAACCGGTTGCCCAAACGACAATCAGAGCCACGCACCATACAAATGTAAGGCGAGGAACGAGGCTCAATATGATTACACTTTTGAACGCAGCGCCGGACACGGGAAATCAGGGTGTCAGCGCTCTTTGCCATTCTGTGGTTGCTGGGATTTCATCACGCGGGGCTAAGCAGATCACGGTGGCGGACCATGGTCGTGGTTTGAGGACATCAGATTGGGGATATGCGTCCGTCAACCTTGTGGGCCTGACCAACCACAGACGTTTTTGGCGCGCCGACAGTCTACGCACAGCTCATGCCATGGTGAAACTTCGCGCGGCCGCTGGTGCTGCGTCTCGTGCCGTTGTGAAATCGCGTGCCGTTCTCGACATTTCA
>JAKVCP010000038.1:0-27288 GCA_022448925.1 Paracoccaceae bacterium | reverse complement strand
GGCGATGTGTCTGACCAAGCGTATGGCGCTTGACGCAGGTGTGCCCCTCATCCTTTTGCCGCAAAAGCTTGGCCCGTTTCGGGATCCGCGTTGCAAACAGGAGGCAACCGAGATCATGCGCCGTGCGACCGCTGTGTGGGTAAGAGACGCGCAAAGCTATGACTATCTACAGCATCAATTGGGTCGGGACTTTGACCCGAGCAGACATCGGCTTGGCATGGATGTTGCTGTTTCGTTACCTGAAAAGCAACCGATCCACCTGCCTGACAGCGTGATGCGCTGGGTCGCTGGTGACCGGGATTTTCCCCTTGCGGGTCTGAATGTATCGGGCCTTTTGTGCAACGAAGCCGAGCAGTCGCGCAGCACCTTTGGTCTTGCGGACTCTCACGTGGACCAGGTCACTGAACTGGCACGCGCTTTGCTTACATATGATAAGGACGTCCGCTTGTTGCTTGTTCCGCACGTGCACAAACCCGTGGCCGAAGCAGAAAGCGATCTGCGCGCGACACGCGAGCTGGTGCAGCGTCTGGGACACTTGGCCGAGGGTCGCGTGCAGGTGATCGAAGGGCAGCCCGATGCGATGGAGCTAAAGTGGATTCTGGCCCGCCTCGACTGGTTTGCGGGGGCACGGATGCATGCAACGATCGGGGCCTTTTCATCAGGTGTGCCGACGTTGGGTCTTGGATATACCGACAAGGCCCAAGGCGTCTTTGACGAATGCGGAATTGGCTCCGAGGTCGCCGATTTGCGCCGCCTGGATGTGCGGTCGCTCGCGGATCGTACGGTCGCATCCTTTGCCAATCGCTGCGTTGCGAAAACTGAGTTGGCAGGGCGGTTGGATGGCATTCGTCAACGTGCCAGTCGCGAGATGGATGACATCGCACAACAGATCGGAAACTGAGGCAATGCAGGGTGCGACGGCGTCTGGAACGTCTTTGGCCTGGGCCGTGCCTATCTTTGCAGAGGCTGCTGCGCTGGGGCGGTCAGTTGCCTTCGCCTGGCTTATCGGACCAGAGGAACTGGGTCAGGTGATGATCCTTGTGCTGACGTTGCGATTGGTTGAGATGTCCAGTGATGTCGGCATTGATCGTTTGCTCTTGCAAGCGCCTGACGGAGCGTCTCGGACGCTTCAGGCGGGCTTGCATGGGGCCACCGTTCTGCGTGGGGTGATTGCTGCGATCCTGGTCTTGGCATGTGCGCCAGCCTTGGCATTCGTGTTTCAAGACGGACCAAGCCCGATGACCTACGCCTTGTTGGCGATTGCGCCTCTGGTTCGGGGCTTTGCGCACTTGGACTATCGTCGAGCAGAGCGCGGTTTTGAGTATCGCTGGATGTTCGTGGTCGAAACAGGCGCCACGATCGCAATGGTTCTGGCAATCCTGCCAGCGGTCTGGATGCTTGCCGATCACCGATCCATCGTTGTGGTCCTGATCACGCATGCAGTCACGCACACGCTTTTGTCACATGTGGTTTCGCAGCGCGGATATCAGGCGTCATTCCATCCTGCGACCCTGTTGCGGTGTTGGCACTTTGGAGCGCCCCTCATCTTGAACGCCGGACTGATGTTTTTGACGTTCTATGCGGACCGAATGATTGTCGCCAAAGCCTATGACTGGTCTTCTCTTGCGCTTTATGGCGTGGTCTTGCAGTTTGCGTTGCTGCCCGCACAAATCATAGGTCGTGCGGCCTCTTCCTTGGTTTTGCCGCGTCTGCGCGCTGTGTTGCACGACCGGACATTTCCGGCGGTGTGGTCTGGTATCCTGATTTCCCATATTGCGCTGGCAGGGGCCGTCGGGCTGGGGTTGGCCGTTGTGTCACCTGCCCTTATTGGAATGATATACGGTGACGGGCTGCGTCCAGAAAGCGCTTTGGCGGCAGCTGTGGCGGTCGCAGCTGCATTTCGCATTGTCCGAACACCGTTTTCCCAACTTGCCATAGCAACGGCGCGTACTGCAGACCCTGCGCGCGCAAATGTCTTTCGTGCGCTGGCACTGGTGCCCGCTGCACTTTGTGCTGCGCTTGGGTTGCCACTGGTCTGGATTGGGGCGGCAGCGGCTCTGGGCGAAGCTGCGGCCACATTCCGCGCTTATCAATTGTCAAGGAAGTCGCTGTACTTCGGTGCGGCTAGAGAGTCGTTGGTATGAAAAAAGATCCAATTTCATCTGCCGTTGCGTGCAACCTGTGCACTGGATGCGGGGCGTGTGCGGGGCTGTTCCCTGATATGATCAGGATGATTGATGACCCGGAAAACGGGCGCAGACCGGTGGTCCGGAAGACGCCGCAGGGGCGGCTGGCTGCGGACAAGGCAATCGCAGTTTGTGCAGGGGTCGGAAGCGACTGGACCGCGCTTCAGACACGTGACCACACCGATGAGGAATGGGGGCCTGTGCTTGCAACCTGGGAGGGCTGGGCACAGGACCTTGAAATACGGCACAAAGGCTCTTCGGGTGGGGCTGTTACGGCACTGGCAGAATTTGCCTTGACGTCTGGCACCGCATCCGGCGTGGCACATATTGCTGCACGTCGCGATGATCCGCGCCTGAACGAGGCCGTCATAAGTTTGGATCGTGCAGGGATCATGCGCGGAACGGGATCGCGCTATGCACAGGCCAGCGCGGCAGAGACCTTGGGTGCGATCGCGGCGCAGGATCAGCCGATGGCTTTTGTCGGCAAGCCTTGTGATGTTGCGACTGTCACCAAAGCCATTGAGGCGGGTGCGGTCCCTGCGCGCAACATTGCCCTGACGATCGCAATCTTCTGTGCAGGAACACCAACGCTTTTGGCGACACAGTCACTGCTTGATCGGTTGCAGGTGCCCAAGACCGCCCGTTTGACCGACCTTCGGTATCGCGGCAACGGCTGGCCCGGACTGATGCAAGCTGAATGGCAAGACACCGATGGCACACGCAGGGTCAGCCGCGGCATCCCCTACGCTGAAGGGTGGGGCGGGATCTTGCAATCCAGTCGTCGTTGGCGGTGCCGGGTCTGCACGGATCACAGCGGTGCTTTTGCTGACATTTCGGTTGGTGATCCGTGGCACGCGCCGCCGCAGGGGGATACCGATGCTGGCCGATCTTTGATCGTTGCTCGGACCGAGCGCGGTCGGGCGTTTGTTGAACAAGCGATCAAGGCCGGAGTGCTTATTGCTGAACCGCGGTCACGCGACGTGATAGCACTGGCACAGCCCAACCTGAAAGCCACGCATGGCGCAGCCTGGGCGCGTCGTCTTTCAACGCGGGTGATCGGGTTATCGGCGCCGCGCGACCATGGTCAAAAGCTGGTTGGACTTTGGCTGGCTCTGTCGACCAAACAGAAAATACAATCTGTCCTGGGCACCTGGAAACGTGTCCTGCGTGACAGGTTGTGGCGTTCGGTTCGAGTGTCGGAGACGCCGCAATGACGTTGGATGAGGTGCTCAAATCCGAACGCAGCCTCAACTTGAATGCCTTGCGACTTTTGCTGGCAGGAGCGGTCATCATCAGCCATGCATGGCCTCTTGCCTTGGGGCCATCTGCGTCTGAACCGCTGGAACAGGCAACCGGCAGATCTTTGGGGGGCTGGGCGGTCGGTGCGTTCTTTTTCATCTCGGGTATGCTGATCACTGCCAGCGCCGAGAGGAAGGCGGCCCTGCCATTTTGCGTGGCCCGCTTTCGCCGGATCGTTCCTGGTCTGGGCGCTGCTTTGTTGGTCACGCTGGCGCTGGCGCTGGCCTGTGGCGCAAACGCCAACTTGCCAGACTACGCGTTCTGGTTCGTGCGCTCTTTGACACTCGTCTCAATCGAGCATCGGATCGCCGGAGCTTTTGCAGACAATCCAATCCCTCTGGTGGTCAATGGGCCGCTTTGGAGCTTGTTCCATGAGGTTGTCGCCTATGTCATCTGCGCTGCCTTTGTCTGGCTTGGAGGAGCAAGGTCATGGCCCGCTTTGCTTGCACTGGTCATGTTGGCGTTGGCGTTGTGCGTTTTTCATTACAGCCTGTCCGGACGATTGGCGACCTTTGCCCCGCTGTTTCTGGCCTTTGTTTTGGGGATGGTCGCGTATCTACTGCGGCGGTTCATTGATCTGACCCTATCGTTGGGTGCCGGAACAATGCTTCTTGCAGCCATTCTGCCGTGGTGGCTTGGCTTGGGCTTTGCCGGGTTTGCATTGGTTGTTCTGGCACTTTGCGCCCCCTCATTTCACCTGCGCGACGACTTGTCGTATGGGATGTACATTTATGGATGGCCCGTTGCCCAGACCCTTGTCGCCCTTTCTCCGGGACTTGGGCCTTCGGTTCTGGCCATTTGGTCGCTTTTGTTGACCGTGCCTTTTGCCATGGCAAGTTGGTGGTTGGTTGAGCGCCCGGCCTTGCGCTTTCGCCGCGCTGCGGTTTGATCGATGGCAGGGGTTGCCCGAAAATCGAGAACCGTTCTGGGGGTCCCGGTTCCGGTCTTCCTGTTCTTTCTCGCACTGATGTTGCCGACAGCGGTGTCGATTACGGCAGGTGGGTTGCGTGTGTCGCTCTATCGAATGGTGCTATTGGCGATGTTTCTGCCGATGTGCGTGCAACTGATATCAGGCACGCGTGGTCGTTTGAACATCTTTGATGGCTTGATTTTTGCGCATTGTGCCTGGGCGATGCTGGCGCTGATCAAATGGGGCGGGCTGGGCAAAGGGATTGAATCCGGAGGAATCTACACCGCGGAATGTGCAGGGGCCTATCTGCTTGGCCGCTTGTATATAAGAACCTACGAAGACTTTGCGGCGATGGCGCATGCGTATGTCTTGATCGTGCTCACAACCCTGATCTTTACGATCCCAGAAGCGATCACCGGGATCCACGTTCTGCACGATAGCATTTCCGGTTTGGTTGGCGGTCCCCAAGCCCCCTACATTGAAAAGCGGATGGGGCTTGAGCGGACATTCGGGCCATTCGATCATCCTATCCTATATGGTGTGTTTAGCGCCGCGGCCTTTTCCCTGTCCTATTTCGTCTTGGCCGAACGAAGGTTGTCGAATTATCGCGGCATGGCAAAGGTTTTCGGCGTGGTCCTTGCGACTTTCATGTCGGCATCTGGTGGGCCATACGTGGTGTTGATGATGCAAGGATTCGTCTGTGCATGGGAGCGGTTCCTGGGCCATTTGCAGGGGCGATGGGCCTCGCTGTTTACCCTATTTGCGGTGACCTACATCCTGATTGATCTGCTTTCCACCAGGACCCCGTTTCACGTCTTTATCAACTATTTTACCTTCTCAAAGCACTCTGCCTACAATCGCATTCTGATTTTTGAGTTCGGCTCTGCCGAAGTCGCGCGTAACCCGATCTTCGGCATCGGGTTGGGTGACTGGGAGCGACCGGTCTGGATGTCGGACAGCATAGACAACTTTTGGCTGCTGACAGCGGTTCGCTATGGTCTGCCGGCTCTGTTTCTTATGCTTTGTCTATTGTTTGGCCTGGTGTGGGCCGTTGGCCAACGCAAAAAGCTGCCGCCTGAGTGGCGGCGTGCCCGCCATGCCTGGGCGTTCACGTTGTTCGGAATCACAGTTGCCGCTGCGACGGTACATCTTTGGAATGCTCTTTTCGTGTTGTTCTTTTTCTTGATCGGGTCCGGCGCTTGGCTGCTGGATGCCAAACCAAATCAAAAGCCCAAGGGCCATGTGCCGCGCCGCGTCATCCCGACAATGCGGCGGCCTGCGCGGCTGTTCTGACACTCAAAAGGAAAGGCCTGTGATGGATTTGTCAATTGTGATCGTGAACTGGAACACACAGGATCTGTTGCGGGATTGCTTGCAGACGGTCGAAGCAGGACTGGGTGGACTTCGCGCCGAGGTGTTGGTGGTCGATAATGCGTCCGATGATGGTTCTGTGGAGATGGTTCAACACCATTTTCCCAAAGTCAGGCTGATTGAAAACAAGGAGAACGTTGGATTTGCGGGGGGAAACAATATCGCGCTGGCAGAAGCGATTGGCCGTCACGTCCTCTTGTTGAATACAGATACACTGGTGCACGGCAGCGTCCTGCCCGAGGCTGTCGCATGGTTGGATGACAACCCGCAAGTTGGGGTCCTGGGGCCGCGCGTATTAAACACGGATGGCAGCATTCAGCCGTCTTGCAGTGCGTTTCCAAGCCTGACGAACCTCTTGCTACAGACCCTGGGACTGACGCGGGTCGCAAAGCTAGATCGGTTCAGGATGACCGGTTGGGACCATGCCTCGGAACGACGGGTTGAGGTCATATCGGGTGCCGCGATGTTCGTTCGAACCGCTGCCATGCGCGATGTAGGCATGCTGGACGAGGCCTTCTTTTTTTATGGTGAGGAAACCGATTGGTGCTGTCGTTTTGCCAAAGCGGGTTGGGAGATTGCCTTTGCGCCGATCCGCGACATCACGCATTTTGGCAGCGGATCGGTGGTGGCGCTCAATCACCGCCGGGATGTGATGCTGACCGAAGCAACCATAAGGCTGCACAGAAAACACGGTGGGTTTCTGTCGGCCTTTGTCTGCTTCCTGATCCTGAGTGCGCATAACATTTCGCGGGCTGTCTTTTGGTCCTTGGCCAGTCTGGTGAACAGGCCCGGCGCACGTTTGCGCGCCACCCATTTTACTCGGGTTGTCCGCGATCTGCCTCGGACTTGGCCAAAACCGCTGAGGCACGCGTGACAATGAAAGTTCTTCTTGTCGCTCCGAACATTGACGCAACGGACGTTGGTGAGGCTTACGTTGCGTTCAAATGGGCCGAGGCCCTGTCAGAGCTGGTTGATCTGACTGTCCTTGCCTTTCAGCAGGCTGGCCGCCAATCTGTTGAATTGCAACTGCCAAAGGCTCGCGTTGTCACATGGCGCGAACCCGCTTGGGTCCGCAAACACGAGCGTTTGAATGGCATGTTGAAACCCGCTTGGCCGGTTCTTTCCAAAAGGGTGAAACACTGGATTCGTGATGCGATGCTTGCGGGTGAAAACTTTGACATTGCACACCAATTGATGCCGCAGGCGGCCCGCTATGCCTCTCCGCTGCGCCACTTTGAGTGCCCCTACATCATCGGACCGCTTGGCGGGGCCCTTCAGACCCCGTGTGCCTTCCGAAAGGAAGCGTCGAGCGCACCCATGTATACCCGCCTCAGAGCACTTGATCGTTTCCGTTTTCGCCATGATCCGGCGCTACGGGCGAGCTATATGCGTGCCTCGTGCGTGCTGGGTGTGGCGCCGTATGTCGAGGACGTTTTGGCGGACATTCCGCTGCGCCGATTTGAACCGCTTCTGGAACTTGGCATCGACACGGTTGAACCGGCCAAGTCGCGCGTCATGCAAGCTGGTCAGCTAAGGGTTCTACACGTTGGGCGAGGTGTGCGAACCAAGGGTTTGCGGGACACGGTGCGCGCGCTTGCCCGGCTTGACGGGGCATTGCAGGTCACCCTGACAAGTGCCGGCGCAGGAGAAGAAATCGATGTGTGCCGCAACGAGGCGAGGCGCCTTGGCGTTACGGATCGGGTTACGTTCCTAGGGCGCGTTCCCCGCGCCGATATCGAAGAGCTCTATGCAGGTCACGACGTATTTTGTTTTCCATCATTCCGAGAGCCGGCGGGTGGTGTGCTCTACGAGGCAATGCGCCATGGCTTGCCGATTGTGACAGCCGATCGGGGAGGGCCTGCGTGGATTGTGGACGACACGGCAGGCTTGAAAGTGCCAGTCACCGATCCTGACAGGTATGCCCATGATATCGCCTTAGCGCTGCAAAGATTGGCAGTGGACCTGGACCTGCGTGAAAAACTTGGCACCGGTGCACGTGCCAAGGTAGAGCGCGAAGGGTTATGGCCTCGCAAGGCCGCAGCGTTGGTCGATCTCTACAGGGATATCCTCGCATCCGAAATAGCCCCGCGCCGCTACCAAAGGATAGGATACCCAATACTTACTTGAGCTGTTTTCCAACTTTTCCCCCGTAACATCAGAGCGTTAGCCGGCTCTAAGATTGACGAGTGGCGTGATACAAAGTTGGGATAACACATGATGAAAGCAGCATCGACGAAACCAGTCATTCTGGCGGTTTCATCTGGGGGTGGGCATTGGGTACAAATGCGCCGACTGGCTCCGGCTTTTGATGGGGCTGAGGTGCATTATGCCACGACAGACGCATCTGCTGGCGATGTCATAGATCCGACCCGGTTGCATATTTATCCCGACGCCAACAAGGACACGCCGCTTCGGCTTGCCGCCTGCACGCTGCGGATCGCCTGGATTGTCTTTACTTTACGACCTCAGGTTGTTGTATCAACCGGTGCTGCCGGCGGGTTCTTGGCAATTCGTTTGGCTCGGCTGATCGGGGCAAGAACGATGTTCATAGACTCGATTGCAAATGCTCGGAAACTGTCAATTTCAGCACAGTTGTCTCTGGGTGTGGCCGACCGGGTCCTATCACAATGGCCAAGTGTGGCCGAGCTCACCGACGCAGAGTATCGTGGCGCTGTTATCTGATCTCTGCCAAGTTTGAGGATGCAGTGATGATTTTTGCAACTGTTGGGACCCAACTCCCGTTTGATCGACTGCTCCAAGGACTTGATACTTGGGCAGAACGCAACGCGGGCATACCCATCTTGGCACAATCTGGTGCAACATCGGCGCAGCTGCGTCATGTGGAAACGGTTTCACAGATGGGGCAGGCGGACTTTCAGGACAGGTTCGAAAAGGCAAGATTGATTGTTGGGCACGCAGGTATGGGCACGATCCTATGCGCTGCCGAACTGGGAAAACCCTTGATCCTCATGCCACGTCGCGCCGACTATGGCGAACACCGCAACGACCATCAGCAAGACACCGCACAAGAGATGTCGCGATTGTCGAACGTTACGGTCGTCTTGGATGTCCAATCTTTGCACAGGGCCTTGGACGAGGCGGTTGCGTCAGACTTCAAGGTTGAACCTTCCGAGGCTTGCGCCGAAGCGGAAGAACTGGGGCTTTTGATAGAAGCGATACGTGATTTCGTGTGGTTTGAAGATCGAAAAAAAGTCAGCCACCGTCATCTGTCAAGAAGGAAGCTTGCATGATCCAGGCGACAATTCTAATGCCGGCGCACAATGAAGCCAGCGTCATCGGTCGAACCTTGTTGCACATGTCGCGAGGGCTTTCACCCTTCGATTTCAAGGTTGTGGTGATTGCCAATGCCTGCACGGATTCCACCGCATCGAAGGCCAAGTCGACAATGCCGCAAGCCAAGGTGATTGAGACAGAAACACCCGGCAAAGCGCATGCGCTCAACATCGGTTACAAGGTGGCAGACAAAACTGCTCCGGTCATCTGTCTTGATGCTGATGTGGACATCACGGCCGAGTGTCTCAAAGCTCTGGTCACGCCGCTTTTCGCAACAAAAGCGAAGGCATCCTGTGGTCATATGGATGTGGTGGTAAGTGATGCATCACCTTTTGTGCGGGCATACTACAAAGGTTGGCGGACGAATCCCTACTTTGACCGCGGCAAATTTGGCGGCGTTTTTGCCCTGTCAGCCGAGGCGGCATCAACCTTGTTTCCTTTGCCAGAGATCACGGCCGATGATGAATATGTGCGGCGCAGCTTGCCCGTCTCAGAGGTCGCCTTTGTGGAAACCTGCCGCTTCAAAGTGCGGGCGCCGCTTACGCTGGCCAGCCTCATCCGGGTCCGCCGCCGAGCAATCAGGGGGGTACGCGAAGTGATCGCGCTGGGCCTGCCAAAGCCAGAGCGCCAAAGCAAGACGACCCTTGTCGGGCGTGTGCTGCAAGACCCCAAACGGATTTTCCCGGTTGCAGTTTATGGATGCATCAACGCCTTTGTACGTTTGCAATTGAAAGTCGAGCGAACGTCGTACGCTCACCGCTGGGAACGTGATTTGACCACCCGAACTGTAGGCTAACACATGGTCGCTGCAGCATCCCCACTTGTAGAAGACATACACGAAGTCCCATCCGTCGACCCCATCGAGGCAGATCCGCCCAACCCAATTGCCGCGTTTGGGCGCGCAATGCGAGGACGGTGGAGGATGGTGTTGTTGGGCATGTCGGTTCTTGGGCCCGTATTCGCGGCATTCGGGTTCATGTCGGGAGTGAAACTATATGAATCACAGGCCATTCTTCGAGTGTTTCCCCAGGAATCGAACATTCTTTATGCAACGGGAGAGGCTTCTGTCCTCAAAACCTTTTCCAGTTTTGTCAAAGCGGAGACGAGCTACGTAGCCTCCCACACTGTGATGGAGCGCTCAGTTGACGCTCTGCAAGTGAATCGACCGGATATCGCATCGCAATTGACGGCCAAAGATCTTGCCGGTTCAGTTGAGATCAAGCGGCGTGACAGCCTCATTGTCATGAAGACAATGAGCCGTGATCGCGCCTTTGCGAAAGAAAAGCTTGACGCGATCATTGCTTCCTATCTGGGCTTGAAATCTGACGCCGAAGAAAGGCGCAGTGGGGTGCGCCTGTCAAAGCTATACGCCCGAGAGGCCGAGCTTGCAGCGAGGCTCGAAAAACTGCGGGCGGACCAGCTTGAAGTCGGGGGGGAATACGGATTCGCGGCTCTGGGCAAGGCTCATATCGAAAAAATTGCACAGATAGACGGTCTGGCGGCAAGAAAATCCGAGGTGACTGCAACTCTGGCCGCCTATGAAGCCGAAAGTGAGGCATCCTCTGCCGACACCTCCGACAAGCAAATTATGCGTGCGACTTTGCTAGACCGGGCTATGGCGGATCTCAACTTTGAGCGGGCCAAACTCATGAGCCAGCTTGCAGGTCTGAGATCTGGCTTTACGGAGCAAACAAATCTCCGATTTCGGCAGAAAGAATACGCAAAGATCGAAGAGATCGCTGTGATTGAACAAGCCATGGCCGATCGGCGCGAACAAATTCGAATACTTGGCCAGACTGGCGCATTGACCAGCGTGACCGAAGGGGGCGACGATACAACGGTTGATGAAATTCGGTCGCTTCTGAAAAAAGTATCTGGTCAGTTGGATATTGCCCGCAAGGAAGCGCGGGATCTGAACAGGCGTCGTATTGATCTTGATCGGATCGAAAACGAAATCCAAGAGGATGAGCACCTGCTAGAGGAAACCCGCCGCGCGCTTGAGGTCATTCGCCTTGAATCGGGGCGCGCACTTCCCGGGTATGCAGTGGTGATGTCGCCACCGTCCTCGGCGATTGATCCGTCAGAGGATTCAACCAAGATGATGGCTGCCGCGGGGCTTGGCGGCGGTGGATTTTTGGCTTTCGTCATTGTCTTGTTCTTTGCGTTGTCAGAAAGACGCGTGCGCTTTGCCGAAACATGTGTCCCTATCCAGACCCGTATGCCGGTTCAGCAGGTCTCTGATTGCGGGGATGACGATCCACACGCCGCTGACTTGCTGCGCAACGAACTTCAATTGCAGAACTTGCGCAAGCCACGTTTGGTTGGCAAAGGGCCAGTGATTGCCGTCACTCGCGTAAGTGGAGGCGAGACAACAAAATTCGCAAAATCGCTTGCCAAGAGTTTCGCCCGCTCACGGATGAAAACACTGTATATCGACGCTGATATCGCAGCGCCGCCGACCAAGGGCAGTGGCCCGGGATGGCGTGAGATGCTGTCGCGCAAGGCCGTTGAGCCCAGCCGGTCTACCGAACAGGTCCTGCTTTGGGAAATGTCAGCCGGTGAATGCAGTAGGATCGAAGATAGCATGGTGTCGTCTCCGATGGTGAACCTGGCGATAGATCGGCTGGCGAATTGCTTTGATGTGGTCATTGTCTCGGCCGGGTGCTTGCAAGATCGGTTGTCGGCCAAGTTTGTTCTGTCAAATGCTGATGTGGGCGTTCTTGCCATTACGCCGGACGATCAAAAGAAAGACGTGTTCGCCAGTGTTGAGCCGATGGATGCCTTGCCGCGCCACGGTGGCGTTATCGCCTTGCGCAATGCTTTGAGATCTGACCCGTGGCTTGCGGTGACGACCCGCATGCAGAAGGCCCCATCTGCCAATCAAGCGTAAAGTCTAAAGACCCTCAGGCGGGCGAGGGGCCATGTCGATCGCCATGTTGTTCGATCGGAGTCTGGCGTCATTGCAACGCGCATGGGGCACCTGTCTGACCTATGTCGGGTTGCGTCCGAAATAAAAATACTGTCTGTATCGCCGCATGTCATTGGGGTTGCGGTAACCCGGCGATCCAATTGCAAAACGCATTCTATTTGGTCATTGTGCCGCCATGCAGTTTGTCGACGTCAGCCACAATGGCTTCCTTGTCGCCATGTCCTGTGTTGTCGCGCTTGTCGCGGGTTTTACAGGACTGTCAATGACACGGAACCTTGCAGCAAAGCCGGTCTTTGAAAAAAAGGTCTCGGTTGCCTTGGCGTCGATTGCCTTGGGAGGCGGGATCTGGGCGATGCACTTTGTTGCAATGCTTGGTCTGCAAATGCCAATCTTGTTCTATTATGATGCTGCAATCACGCTGGTTTCCGCACTTGCGGCCATTTTGATTGTGGGTAGTGCTTTGATTTTATTGCATTTCACAGAACGCACGCCTTTGACGATCGCCGCGGCAGGGGGCATCGTGGGCCTTGGCGTCCTGGTGATGCACTATATCGGCATGGCGGGGCTGGAACTGTGCCGTGCGGTTTACACGCCCCTTGGTGTCATCTTGGCCACCTGCGCTGCAATCGTTCTATGCATCCTGGCCTTTGGCGTTGCTTATGGCCAACGCTCGAACCGGCATATCATATTCGGGACCTTGGGGTTTTCGGCTGCCGTTTGCGCGGTACATTTCTTTGCGATGGCGGGGACAAGCTTTGTGGCGGTGCCCAGCGCGTCAGAGTTCGGCCCCCTGATGAGCAATGAGACATTGGCGCTGGGCGTGATCTGTTTCAGCTTCACGATCTTCGGTGCGTTTTTGTGGGTTGGTGTCACATACCTTCCGGCCCCTGACGAAAACGAAACTGCTGTTTTGGCACAAGAGAACATAGAGCCGGTTTCGTGGTTGCAGATCCCTTGTGAACGCGACGGCGGTAAGGTCTTTGTGTCAGCCAGCGACGTTCTGTTTGTGCGGGCGGATGGTCATTACACACAGGTCTATACCGGAACGGACCGCCTGTTTTGCGCCTGGCCTGTCACGGAGGCAGCCAAACGTCTTCTGCCCGAGGGGTTCTTGCAAACGCACCGCAGCTATTTGGTGAACCCGGCTCATGTGATCCGGTTCGAGCGGATGAAAGACAAGGGGCGTTGCCTGTTCGCAGGGGACCACCTTCCCCCCGCGCCCGTGAGTCGATCCAATCTGAAGGCAACACAGGCCGCATTGGCTGCGCAGGCTGGCGCAAGTCGTGCAGACTGAGGCGCAGTTCGTGCAAAAGACCCGGTTTTCGTTGATTTTTTGAAGCCGCGTCGGCCTCAGCCGTGTCCTATCCTCAAGATTGCCAGAACATTTGCTTTGAGGGAGGAGAGCCAATGATTCCAGCCGCATTCCAGTATTACAGGCCAAAAGACATGGCGGGTGTCTTGGCAATTCTGGCAGAACACGGCGACGATGCCCGTGTCATGGCCGGTGGCCACAGTCTTATACCAATGATGAAGCTGCGCATGGCCGAGGTTCCGCATCTGATCGACCTGCAAGAGGTCGGGGGCCTGTCCGGAATATCCATCGACGACAGGATCACCATCGGTGCGATGACAACCCAGGCCGAGCTGATCGACAACGATGCTCTGGCACAGGCCGCTCCGATCCTGCGCGAAGCGGCCCTGCAGATCGCAGACCCGCAGATACGCTACATGGGAACGGTGGGTGGCAACTTGGCCAATGGTGATCCGGGCAATGACATGCCCGGCCTGATGCAGTGCCTGAACGCGACATTCACCGTGGTCGGCCCCGATGGCGAGCGCAGCCTCGCGGCACGAGACTTTTATGAAGCGGCGTATATGACCGGACGCGAAGACAACGAAGTCTTGACTGCCATCTCGTTCGCTCGACCGCAGGGTGGTCATGCTTATGAAAAGCAAAAGCGAAAGATCGGCGATTATGCCACGGCGGCGGCGGCCGTTCAGATCACAAAATCGGACGGCAGTTGCGCCGGTGCCTCGATTGCCATGACAAACCTGAGTGACACACCGGTATTCTCAGAGGCTGCCGGGGCCGCTCTGGCGGGTACATCTGTTGATACCAGCGCCGTAAAAGCCGCTGTTGCTGCCATGCTGGCTGACATCGATCCGGTTGAAGACAACCGCGGTCCCATTGCTTTCAAGCGCCATGTTGCCGGCGTCATTCTGGCCCGCGCGATCGAGCGCGCCTGGTCACGTGCATGAGGAGCCAGAAAATGTCGAAGAAACAACACTACACATTGACAGTAAATGGCACGGAAGAGGAGGTCCTGGCAGAGCCGCGTGAACTGCTGATCTACACGCTGCGCGAACGACTCAATATCACTGGTCCCCACATTGGCTGCGAAACCTCGCACTGCGGTGCCTGCACCGTCACCATTGATGGAAAGTCGGTAAAATCCTGCACCATGTTCGTTGCGCAAGCTGACGGCAAAGAAATCACAACCATCGAAGGACTCGGCGGGCCGGATGCGCTGCATCCTCTGCAGCAGGCTTTCAAAGAGCACCATGGCCTTCAGTGTGGTTATTGTACGCCGGGCATGATCACGCGGGCGGCCAAGCTGCTGGAAGAAAATCCCAACCCGACCGAAGAGGAAATCCGCTTTGGCATGTCCGGCAACATCTGCCGCTGCACAGGGTACCAGAATATCGTGAAATCCATTCAGGCGGCTGCGGCCGAGATGAACGCATCCAAGGAGGCGGCAGAATGAAAGACGACGTTGACAGCCGCGAAGACCGCATTGCCAACCTCAAGGGGATGGGCTGCTCGCGCAAGCGGGTTGAAGATGCCCGCTTTACCCAAGGCAAGGGAAACTACGTTGATGACATCAAGCTGGATGGCATGCTGTTTGGTGATTTCGTGCGTTCCCCCTATGCCCACGCCACGATCAAAAGCATCGATAGTTCTGCGGCGATGGAGGTGCCAGGTGTGCTGGCCGTTTTGACCGCTGCAGATCTTGAACCGCTTGGTCTGCATTGGATGCCGACCCTTGCCGGAGACAAGCAAATGGTGTTGGCCGACGGAAAGGTTCTGTTCCAAGGCCAGGAAGTTGCCTTTGTTGTGGCCCGGGATCGCTATGCCGCAGCTGATGGGATCGAGGCCGTAGAGGTCGAATACGAAGAACTGCCTGTGCTTGTTGATCCGTTCGCGTCGATGACCTCGGACGTGGTCTTGCGCCCCGACACAGTGGCCGACGACGGCAGCCCTGCCAATGGTGCCCATGGCCCCCGCAAGCACCACAACCATATTTTCACCTGGGAGGCAGGCGACAAGGAACCGACTGAGCAGGTGATTGCCAACGCCGAAGTCGTGGCCGAAGAGTTCATGTATTATCACCGCACGCATCCGTGTCCGCTTGAGACCTGCGGCTGCGTGGCATCGATGGATAAGGTGAACGGCAAACTGACCCTATGGGGAACATTTCAGGCGCCCCATGCGATCCGCACTGTTGTCTCGCTGATTTCCGGCATTGAAGAACATAATATTCGTGTCATCTCGCCCGATATTGGCGGCGGGTTCGGCAATAAGGTGGGGGCCTATCCGGGCTATGTCTGTTCGGTGGTTGCGTCAATCGTGACCGGCAAGCCGGTCAAGTGGATTGAGGACCGGATGGACAACCTGATGACCACGGCCTTTGCCCGGGACTACTGGATGAAAGGTCGCATCTCGGCCACCAAAGAGGGCAAGATCACCGGCCTTCATTGTCACGTGACCGCTGACCACGGCGGATTTGATGCCTGCGCCGATCCCACCAAGTTTCCGGCAGGTTTCATGAATATCTGCACAGGCTCTTATGATATTCCCACCGCCTATCTGGAAGTGGACGGTGTCTACACCAACAAGGCGCCGGGAGGGGTCAGCTATCGCTGTTCTTTCCGCGTGACAGAGGCGGTCTATTTCATCGAGAGGATGATCGAAGTCCTGGCGATCGAGCTGGACATGGACGCTGCCGAGTTGCGACGGATCAACTTCATCCGGAAAGAGCAGTTCCCGTACAAAGCCGCTCTGGGCTGGGAATATGACAGCGGGGACTACCACACGGCCTGGGACAAGGCCATGCAGGCGGTGGACTATGATGGGCTGCGCGCCGAACAGGCGCAGCGGATTGCGGACTTCAAGGCTGGTAAAACCCGCAAGCTGATGGGCATCGGCCTGACCCATTTTACCGAGATTGTCGGTGCAGGCCCCGTCAAGAATTGCGACATTCTTGGGCTTGGCATGTTTGACAGCTGCGAGATCCGCATCCACCCAACAGGATCGGCGATTGCAAGGCTTGGTACGATCAGCCAGGGACAGGGTCACGCAACGACCTTTGCACAGATCCTGGCCTCGGAAATCGGTCTGCCCGCCGACAGCATCACCATCGAAGAAGGCGATACAGATACGGCACCCTATGGTCTAGGAACCTATGGCTCTCGGTCGACACCGGTGGCAGGGGCGGCAACCGCAATGGCAGGACGCAAGATACGCGCCAAGGCGCAGATGATCGCGGCCTATCTGTTGGAAGTGCATGACGACGACGTCGAGTTCGATGTCGACCGCTTTGTCGTCAAGGGCGCACCAGAGCGGTTCAAGACCATGAAAGAGATCGCCTTTGCAGCCTACAACCAGGCCATACCGGGGATCGAACCAGGACTGGAAGCGGTCAGCTATTACGATCCGCCCAACATGACCTATCCCTTCGGGGCCTATGTCTGTGTCATGGACATTGATGTCGATACCGGCGTCCCTGACATCCGACGGTTCTACGCCTTGGATGACTGCGGCACACGGATCAACCCGATGATCATCGAAGGCCAGGTTCACGGCGGCCTGACCGAGGCGCTCGCCGTCGCTCTGGGGCAAGAGATTGCTTACGATGATATGGGCAACGTCAAGACCGGAACGCTGATGGACTTTTTCCTGCCAACCGCGTGGGAGGTGCCGAACTACGAAACCGACCATACGGTCACACCCTCGCCGCATCATCCGATCGGCGCCAAGGGCGTCGGCGAAAGCCCCCATGTCGGTGGTGTCCCATGCTTTTCGAACGCGGTGCATGATGCGTTCAGGGCATTCGGATTGCGGCAGACGCATATGCCGCATGACCACTGGCGGATCTGGAAGACCGCCAATGAGCTTGGTCTCCACGATCAGGGCTGACCCGGTGCCGGAACACGGCATCTGATGTCGGGGCAGGGCGGCTGTGCTGCCCGGATATGCCCCGGCATCCCCTGTCACAGTAATCAAAGGATTGGTGGTGTGAGTTACCAAGAGCTCCAAATCCGTCTGGCCGACAAGGGCTATGTGGCCTCGGACGATCTGGCTGTGGCGCTTCATCTGGGCTTGCAGCTGGGCCGCCCGGTGTTGCTGGAGGGCGCAGCTGGGGTAGGCAAAACCGATGTGGCGCGCACGCTCGCATCGGTTTTGGACACCCGGTTGATCCGCTTGCAGTGCTATGAGGGACTGGACGCGGCGCAGTCCATTTATGAGTGGAACTACCAGCGGCAACTCCTGACAATCCGCGCGGCCGCCGAAGCCGGCGAAACCGGAAAGACCGTCGAAGACCGCATTTTTTCCCGCGACTTTCTGCTGGAACGGCCTTTGCTGGCCGCCATTACCCAAGACCAGCCGCCGGTTCTTCTGGTTGATGAAGTTGACCGTGCGGATGACGAATTCGAAGCCTACCTGTTAGAGGTGTTGTCAGATTTCCAGATCTCGGTGCCGGAACTGGGCACCATCGAGGCAAAAACCAGACCTGTGGTTGTGCTGACCTCGAATGGAACCCGGGACCTGAGCGATGCGTTGCGCAGACGGTGTCTTTACACCTATGTGCCGTTTCCTGATCGGGTCACGGAACTGGCCATTCTGACGTCACGGTGCCCGGGCATTGATGCGCAGCTTGCCGCGCAGGTGATCGGCTTCGTTCAGGCGCTTCGGCAAGAAGAATTGGAAAAGACCCCGGGCATAGCCGAGATGCTCGATTTTGCAGCCGCGCTTATGGGGCTGGGAGTAGCCGATCTGACCGCAGCTCCGGTCCTGTTACAGGCGACGTTGACCACCCTGTTGAAAACCCAAGAGGATCAGGCACGCATCACGCCCGAGGTCGCGGCCCGCATCGGCGGAAAAGCCGCATGAGCCGCGTCACGCGCTTCGCCGCCCGCGATCCGGGTCCTTCGGCTCGGATCATCGGCTTCGTGGCTCATTTGCGCGAAAATGGTTTGCGCCTTGGTGTCGCCGAGGCTGACCTGTGTTTGGCAGCCTTGACACAGGTCGAGGCGGCGCAGATCGAAGAATGTCGGCGGGCACTGAGGAGCATCTGCACAGGATGCCATGAAGAGTTTGAGCGTTTCGACGCGCTGTTTGACAGTTATTGGCTGGATGCTGGGCGCGTTCGGCAAACGTCTGTCCCGGCGCCACAGACGTCGCTCAGCAATGATGTGCATTCGTCACGCGACGGAACGGGCCAGGACAGCGGTACAGACGGAACGGCCAGCGCGCCGGGCGCAGAGGACGCAGAGGCCAGCAGTGATGGTACTGGCAAGCTGATTGCAACGCTGCAACAAAATCTGAGCCGCAAAGACTTGCGGGATCTTGTCCGCCCCGACGACATCGCTGCGGCTGAAACCGTGGCCCGCCGGATTGGAGCGGCGTTACGGCACCGTCGCTCGCGCCGTCGTATTGCCACGACCGGGGGTCAGGGGCTGCATTTTCGCAAGACCATCCGGCGCAGCCTGTCTACTGGTGGGGAACCGCTGCACCTGCTGCGCAAAAAGCGCCCGGATCGGCACCGCAAGATCGTCGCGCTGTGTGACGTGTCTGGCTCGATGAGCGTTTACGCCCAGGTCTTCCTCGCCTTTCTGGCCGGTCTGATGCGGGCGGACAAAGAAGCGGATGCCTATCTCTTTCATACGCGGCTGGTGCGAATCACCGAGGCTTTGCGCGACAAGGACACAATGCGGGCCATTGGGCGCATGTCGCTAATGGCGGATGGGTTCGGAGGCGGATCCAGGATTGGGCCCTGCTTGCAACGTTTTGCGGACAGCTATGCCAAACGTTTTGTGGATGGCCGCAGCGTTGTTCTGATTCTGTCGGATGGCTATGATACAGCCCCGCCAGGTCATACGGGGCAAGCGCTTGCCAGATTGAAAAAGCGCGGCTGCAAGATCATCTGGTTGAATCCCCTGAAAGGCTGGGCCGGCTATGAGCCCGCGGCAGGGGGGATGGCCGCAGCGCTGCCGCATGTCGATTTGTTCAGGGCGGCCAACACCTTGGCAGATCTTGCTGCGCTTGAGCCGGAGTTGACTGCGCTATGACCCCGGCTGAGATCCTTGACACTGACCTTGCACGGGCCGCACAGGTCCTGCGAGACAGGCAAGAGCCCTTTGCTTTTGCCACCATCGTGCGCACGGCCGGCGCAACCGCAGCCAAGCCCGGGGCCAAAGCGCTGCTTGGCGCGGACGGTACGATGTTGCATGGCTGGTTGGGGGGGGGCTGTACGCGGGCTGCGGTCAGGCGGGCGGCCCTGGACGCCTTGCGTGCGGGACACCCGCAATTGGTTTCAGTGGCGCCGGAAGATCTTTTGCACAAACAGGGCGTGGCCGCGGGCCAAGAGGTCGATGGCACCCATTTTGCACGCAACGGCTGTCCGTCGCGCGGCACCGTGGACATCTTTATCGAACCCTGTTTGCCCATTCCCGGCCTTGTGGTGATTGGAGCCTCGCCGGTCGCTCAGGCCCTGTCGGATTTGGCCCCGCAGTTTCACTGGGCGGTGTCAACAGCCTTGCCGGTTGAGCCTGCTCCGCAGAACGATGCGGGTGTGCCGTCGCACCCGCGCTTTGTTGTTGTGGCGACGCAGGGCCAGGGTGACCTGGATGCATTGCGCTCTTCGCTTGCCATACGTCCCGGGTACATTGCTTTTGTCGGCAGCGCGCGCAAGTTTGCCGTATTGGCGGAAAAGCTGATCTCGACGGGAACTCCGGCTGAGGATGTGGCCAAGGTGACATCTCCGGCGGGTCTCGATCTGGGGGCTGTGACCCCCGAGGAGATCGCCCTGTCCATCCTCGCGCAGATTGTCCAGCTGCGACGCAAGTCCATGGTGCAGGGGCATGACTAGTGTCGCGGCCATCGTGCTGGCAGCCGGGCAGTCGCGCCGAATGGGTGCGCAGAACAAGCTTTTGATAGCGCTTGATGGTCAGCCAATGGTGCGTCGAGTCGTGCAGACATATGTTCGTGCGATCCCGGGTCCTGTCGTCGTTGTGACGGGCTTTGAACGGGATCGGCTGCAGGCTGCCTTGACGGCTATGCCCGTGAGCTTTGCCCACAATCCAGCATTTGCCACGGGTCAGCAGACGTCAGTGGCCGTTGGCTTGCGGGCCGCCCCGGACGCAGCGCTCTTGCTGGTTGGGCTTGCAGATCAGCCGGCGTTGACCGCCAAAGAGCTTGATGCATTGATCGCCAGGCACCGGGCTGGGGACCCTGAAAAGATCTCGGTCCCGATGCGGGAAGGTCAGCGCGGCAACCCGATCGTTATCCCGCGTGGGCTTCGTGCCCGTCTCACGCACTCTGCTGGCCAGCCCGGGTGTAAACGTTTCACGCGCGATCACCCTCAGCATGTGCAGTTCGTCGAGATGGCGACTGACGGATTTTTTACCGACATCGACAGGCCTGCCGACACGCTGGCCTTCCTGTCCAGGCAGACGGAGCCCATGTCATGAAGGATCTCTTTAAACGCATCAATGCGTTGTTCAAGCGGCTGCGGTTGACCGCAGAGCAAGCCGAAAACATTCGATTTCCCTGTTGCTAGAAAGGACTGCATCCATGGAACTTCAAGACGAGATCGTCATTCACGCCACCAAAGAGGTCGTCTATGCCGCACTCAACTCTCCAGAGGTGCTTCAGCAGTGCATTCCGGGCTGTGAAGAATTGATCAAACACTCTGAAACGGAACTGGAGGCCAAGGTGGTGCTGAAAGTCGGTCCGGTGAAAGCCCGGTTCAGTGGCAATGTGGTGCTTGATCAATCCGGTGCGCCAGATGCGTTTTCCTTGACCGGCCAGGGCAATGGCGGGTCGGCAGGGCATGCCAAGGGCGGGGCGGATGTCACCCTGACCAGCGAGGGCGAAACCACCGTCTTGCGCTACGAGGCCCGTGCGGAAATCGGCGGCAAACTGGCACAGCTTGGAAGCCGCCTTATCCAAAGCACGGCCCGCAAGCTGGCGTCGAAATTTTTTAAATCCTTTGCTGACGTGGTCAATGAAGCAGCCCCTGTCTGACCCCGACACATACGCCGAACACGCCGTTGATGTGCTTGACGCCGCAGTGGCGCGGATCAAGGCCAACAGGCCTTTTGCACTGATCACCTCGGTCGGTATTCAAGGGGGTGCGGCCCGCGAAGAGGGCACTCTGGCGCTTGCGGATCTTGATGGACCGATGACTGGCTACCTGTCGAACGGGTGTATCGACAGGGATATTCAGTTGCGCGCGGTGGCCGCCATTGAAGCCGGGCGGAAAGAGATTGTGCGCTACGGGGAAGGATCACGCTTTGTCGACCTTAAGCTGCCGTGCGGCGGTGCGCTTGATGTCTTGCTAGACCCTGATCCTGACCGGGCCATGATCTTGGCAGCACAGGAACAGCTTTCAGCGCGGCGCGCTGCCGATCTGGTGTTTTCGGGTCCGAAGACCACCACCCACGAATGTGATCAATTCGGTTTTAGGTATGCGCCGCGGATCCGCCTTTGCCTTGCGGGTCGTGGTGCAATCTTTCGGTCAATGGCGGTGATCGGGCAGGCCTCGGGGTTTGACGTAGCTCTGATGTCGCCTGACGCAGAGGACCTTGCTGCAGTGGGGCATCTGTCGGTTTTGGCGCCAGTCCACATGACTGGGCCAAACCATGTCGGCGCATTGGACATGCTGGATCAACATTCTGCGTTTCTGACTTTGTTTCATGATCACGACTGGGAGCCATACTTGCTGAAGCATGCGTTGGAACAGCCGGTGGGCTTTGTCGGAGCGCTGGGCAGCAGACGCACGCAGATGATGCGCTTGGAAACGCTCCGGCAGATCGGTGTTCCCGACCCCGACATTGCGCGTCTGCGAGGCCCGATCGGCCTTGTCGGGTCTCTTCGGGATGCCTCAATGATTGCTGTCTCTGCTCTGGCCGAGATCGTGCAGACGTTTCCCTCGCAAATCGAGAAGACAACCTGCAGCGCCCCGCCTTTAACCTGACTCATTCTGTGACGCGGGTGCCCCGAAAGCGCTGTAGGCGTGACAGGGTATCTGTGTCTCAAGTCTGGGGCGGGGCGCTTTAGGCCAAATCCAGCGCCAAGATCCGGGTCGGGCCGTCGTGTTGGTGGGCTGGGACCCGGCGTAACGGGACCGGAGACGGAGGGTTACGCTCGGACGACCCACCACGCAGTCAGGGGCAGGGCCGTGATCAGCATTGCAAGCAGCCAGAAGGCGGTGCCTAGCGATGTCGCGTCCGCCACAAAACCGACAAGCGCCGGACCCAGAAGTATACCGGCATATCCGGTTGTCGTTACGGCGGCGATGGCAATCCCGGGGGGCATGACGGTCTGGCGACCCGCGGCGCTGAACAGGACCGGGACAAGGTTCGCAGCGCCCAGGCCGATCAGCAAAAAGCCGAACAATGCCAGGGTCGGTTCGGTAGGCACAAGCGTTACGACGATGCCGATGATGGTCATGGCTCCGCCCAGCACCAAGATCGCCAGCTGACCGATCCGCGCCACCAGCCAATCGCCGCTCAAACGGGCCATCAGCATGGCGATCGAAAACAGGATATAGCCAATTCCGGCATTTTCTGCCGCGGCAAGTTGCCGGTCGATGATCAACAGCGCCCCCCAGTCAAGCACAGCCCCTTCCACAAGGAACATGATACCCGTCAACCCTGCCAACAGCACGACGATGCCCCGGGGCCTTGCCAGAGGCTCGGGCTTTTTGCCGGCCACGCTCAGGAAATCGGGGCGGGCGATCAGCATGGCAACCAGGGCCGTTGCAGCGCCCATACCCGCGCAAAACGCTACAGAGCCTTCGAGGGACAGCAGAACAGTCATCATGCCAGCGCCGAAAAAGCCGCCGATGCTCCAATGAGCATGAAAATTTGACATAAGCGGCCTCTGTTCGATGCCTTCGACCTCTGCCCCGTGTACGTTCATTGCCACGTCTATCGTGCCAAGCGCGGCACCAAATACAAAAAGTGCGGCCCCCAGTTCTGTTGCCGATTGAACCGCTGCAAGGATTGGCAGCAGAGCAATCATGCCAAAACCTCCAAGCAGGATCAGCGGTCTGGCCCCGCGCCGCGCTGCCAACATGCCGGTGATGGGCATCGCCAAGACAGATCCAAGTCCAAGGCACAGCAAAAGTACCCCAAACTGCGCATCATCGGCCGATACGTTTTTCTTGATGAACGGAAAGAGCGGGGCACAGCAGGCCATCGCGAACCCTGCAGCAAAAAAGGCCAGCCGTGTTGCCCTGCGGGCTGGGGCGGTTGCCACATGGTCTTGTGCCAAAGCTCGGTTTCTCTCTGAGCTTCCCTGAGGTTCTGTCATATCGGCGCCGCAAGTCTTGTCTTGATCCAGTTCACGCCGTCTGTTGTGGTATTTTCACGGTCCTGGCAAGCCGCTTTGCCACGGTTCCACTGGGGCGGTTTGCAGGACTCCATTTTCATGGTTTTGCGCCGGACGCGCTTTCGATTGCGGTCATTGCGACCCAAACCAAAAAATGGTGGTCGAGGTGGACCCAGGCGATCAACAGCCCTGCTTTCCTTTGTGTCCTGTACAGGTGTGCCAAAAGAGTTCTGGTCCATGGGACTGGGCGCGGCGCCGCCTGTCTTGCCGTCTCTGTCCAGTGTGAGAAGGATTGGACCGTCGTGCTGTTTGATGGGGGTCTGACACGGCGCTGAAGGGCACGTGATGTCAGTCGCCAGTGGGTTGGGAAAGCGACTCACAGTGCGTGGTCACGTTCAACGGGCACCTCAAGATGCTGCATCTTTGGCAGGTCGGGCTTTAGCAATTGCTGCATGGCGGCCTGCGCCATGTACCGCCCAGCCTTTGCGACGTCTTCAACCTCGACCAGGATATCATTGCGGAACATCTTCAAAATCGGAATGATTTCTTTGGAATACAAGTCGATATCGGTCCCAAGAGAAAGCCCAAGTTCTTCGATTGCAGCAAGAGCCGCTATGGCGCCTTTGGACGACGAACAGAGGATGGCGTCTATCTCGGGCGATTGGGACAGTCGCTGGGTGATCCAGTGGCGTATTTCTTCCGAAGATTTGTCACTGTTGACGTTTTGCGCGACACGGAAATGCACACCAAGCTGGGGGGCGATTGCATCCAGTCCCCGTAGCATGTCCTGAGCATAGTTTTGATTTGATGGCGGCAGAATGACATGCACGTTCCTGCGCCCCCGAGCCGCCAGACGTTTCAGCGCCAGCTTCATGAATGTCATGTTGTCGTAATCGTAATAGGCGTGTTTTTCGCGCCATTTGGTTCGGCCATGCGTCACGAAGGGAAAGCCCCGCTTTAGCAAATAGGCCACGCGTTGATCATCGGGTTCGGTCATGTTGAAGATCACGGCATCGGCCGAATGCGTCTCGACGATGTATTTGATAGGCCGCAGCGAATCTTCGTCGGGGAACCAGGGCAACACGTTCAAATGGAAGGCCGTGCCGCGCAGTTCGGAGGCGATCGAGTTTGTCAGCTTGGCCGGGTTGTTGATCACGTCGCCCTCGGCAGGTGCCACCAGCGTAATCACGTTGGTTCGGCCAGTCCTCAGACGCACGCCGGCCCTGTTCGGGACATAGCCAATGCTGTCTGCAATCCGTCGCACAAGCTCTTTTGTGTCGGCGCTGATATCGGGCGCATTTCCAAGCGCCCGTGACACCGTAGCAACGGCCAAGCCACTGATTTTTGATATGGTTTTCAGCGTGGGTCGTTCGCCCCTTGGGACCATGTTGCGGAAATCATCTGCCGTTTTGTTTTCCAGTTCTGCGGCTGTAGGTTTCATGCAATCGCGCTCCTAGGTCTGTCGAACATCTTGGGGGGAGGCCGCGCCAGCCCAGCCCAAAGTCCGCATCCGCTTAATACTTGCGCAAAAAAAAAATCTTGCAACAAAAAACTATAACGATATAGATTTGCCCTATAACGTTATAGTTGGGAGTTAGGGAGGAACCCAATGAACCGCTACACAAATCTACTGTCAGCGACGGCAATCGTTGCTGCGTCCAGCGCATCAGCGACCGATCTGGAGGTCATGCACTGGTGGACATCCGGAGGCGAAGCGGCTGCTGTTCAGCAATTCGCCGATGCATTCAACGCGACGGGCAACACCTGGGTTGACGCGGCCATCGCAGGCGGTGAAGCCGCCCGTGCCGTCATGGTCAGCCGTCTGACCGGTGGGGACCCGATGGGCGCGTTCCAGTTCAACCACGGTCGCCAGGCCGAAGAGCTGATCGAAGCGGGCCTGCTGCGCGACATCACCGACATCGCCGAGGCAGAAGGCTGGGTCGATCTCGTCAATCCTTCGACGTTGCTGGACGCCTGCACCGTTGATGGCCGCATCTATTGCGCGCCGGTCAATATTCACTCGTGGCAGTGGCTTTGGGTAAGCCACAAGGCGTTTGAGGACGCGGGCGTTGCGGTTCCCGGAAATTGGGCTGAATTCGTTGCGGCCTCTGATGCCTTGGCCGCGGCCGACAAGATCCCGCTTGCGATGGGTCAGCAGGGCTGGCAGCAGTCGGGTGCCTTTAACGTCATGATGGCCAGCCTGTTGCCAAGCAGCGTGTTCACCAGCGTCTACGGGGACAAAGACACGGATGTTGCTGGTGGTGCAGATGTTGCGACCGTGTTTGCGGCGGCGGCTTCGGCCCGCGAGATGGCTGCAGACTCGACTGTGCAAAACTGGAACGACGCGACAAACCTTGTCATCCAGGGCCAGGCCGGTGGCCAGATCATGGGCGACTGGGCGCAGGGCGAATTTGCAGTTGCGGGATCGGTCGCGGGCGAAGACTACAGCTGTCTTCCCGGACTTGGCACCAACCCGCGCCTGTCGACAGGCGGTGATGCGTTCTATTTCCCGGTCCTTGACGACGAAGCCGAATCTGCCGCTCAGGCAGAGCTTGCCGCGCTGCTGCTGAAGCCCGCAACGCAGGTCAGCTTCAACCTCGCCAAAGGGTCGCTGCCGGTGCGCGGTGACATTGACCTGTCGGCTGCAAATGACTGCATGCAGAAGGGTCTGCAGTTGCTTGCCGATGGGGCGCTGCTGCCGGACGTGAACATGCTGGCAACGCCTGATACGGTGAACCAGATCAACACGCTGTTTGTCGAGTTCTTTGCCGATACATCGATTTCGGCCGAAGACGCGCAGGCGCGGTTCGTCGATATCATCAAGAACGCCGACTGATCCTCCCGGCGTTGGCCGGCGTCTCGTACCGTTGACGTCGGCCAATTTACCAATTCACTCCTGGGGTACGGCTTATGTCATCGCAGCGCCCAAGCCAGGTGTTCCGCAACAAATCAGCCAAGATCGCCGCGATCCCCATGATCGTAACAGCGCTTTTTGTGTTTGTGGGTGGAACCGCCTGGACCATTGTTTACAGTTTCACGAAGTCCGGCCTTTTGCCGCGGCTCAAGTGGGTCGGCCTAGATCAGTACGAGCGGCTCTGGTCCACCAACAGGTGGCTGGTCTCGATTGAGAACCTGGTCATCTACGGGCTATGCATGCTGGTGCTGGTGTTTGTGATCGGGTTCATTCTGGCGGCGTTGATCGATCAGAAGATACGGTTCGAAAATACCTTTCGCACCGTGATCCTGTATCCCTATGCGCTTAGTTTTGTCGTGACCGGGCTGGTCTGGCAGTGGATCCTGAATCCCGAGTTCGGTATCGAAAGCATCGTGCAAGGCTGGGGCTGGGAAAGCTTTGCCTTTGATCCATTGTACAATGCCGACATCGCAATTTTTGGCGTCTTGATTGCGGGTCTTTGGCAGGGCAGCGGGCTGGTCATGGTGCTGATGTTGGCAGGGCTGCGTGGCATCGACCAAGAGGTCTGGAAGGCAGCTCGCGTCGACGGTATCCCGGCATGGAAGACATATATCTATATTGTCATTCCGATGATGCGACCGGTCTTTGTCACCACGCTTGTTCTGGTCGTGACCGGGATCGTCAAAATCTATGACTTGATTGTCGCTCAGACCGGGGGCGGGCCGGGTATCGCAACCGAAGTGCCGGCAAAATATGTCTATGACATGA
>JAKVCP010000037.1 GCA_022448925.1 Paracoccaceae bacterium | reverse complement strand
GACGGTTTTCCAAGCGTAGCCTTCTCAGAAATCGCTTTCACTGATATCGGCACTTATTGTTTGCCTTCAACGATTTCTATTTCCGGCTATCGCTCTGGTGTTGCCTTCCCGGTGACGGTGGTTTGTGTTCTACCTTCACTTCAGATAACTAATTGAGCAATTGGTATTAGGGCTAGGATCAATGAAACGCGCTTTTCTTTTTAGCAGTTCGCTTCTCACTTTTGCACTGGGGCTTGGGTCAGCGGCTTCACTGATTTCATCGTCGCCAGCATTCAATGAAGAACACCGCCGGGAAAATGTCTTTGGTCAGGAAATTCTCGCAGTCAACGAGGATATGTATGATCGTTCTCGTTATCTGATGCAACAAGGGGCCTCGTACATACGCGCTGATCTTTTAGATTACGATGGGCAAGTTGATGTGGTGGCGCCAGTCGAAGTTGCGATCGAGAGGGGTAATGTTGCGGTTGACTTAATGCGTGAAAGCCTGCTGCTCAATCCAGGAAATGCGCGCGGATGGTTGGTGCGTGCTTGGGCGCATATGTATTCAGGCGATCGTTCTTCGGCGGAGCAGGCTCTTAAAGCGTCCTGGCAACTTGCCCCATTCAATCGGTCACTCGCAATAGAGCGACTAGATATGTCAATTGCGCTTTATGACCCTTTGGTCGATGTTTTGGATGAAACGATACCAATAGGCACCGAAACAGACCTAGATAAAGAGGTCAAAGATGCGATTTTACGTGATCTTGAAACACTTCGCCGTCTTTCTCCGATCCTACATGAGGAGTTCGTAGAAGATTTCGATATGACTGGCATCGACTTGGCGAGCTGAAGTCCGGTTGCCTTTGACAACAAAAAAGGAGCCTTTTTGGCTCCTTTTCAACATTTATTCAAAAATTATGCGCGACTTACGTTGAGATCAAAAACTGAGATCAGAATATCCAGTTGACGAAAACTGTAGCTAGTACGCGCATCCCGGCGTACGGATTTTATGAATGCCAAGCGACCGTTTATAATTTCTATCTTGGCACGGTATGCATTCTTTTCCGCGCCAGCTGGCAGTGCTCTCATGGCAGCAATTAGGTCTCTACGCTCTTGAGAGAACTCTTGGTTTACACCTTGGAGTTCACTTGCGACTTGGTTTCGAAGATCCCGCAGAGGATCAGCCGATGCGACGAACGGCATCAAGGCAAATGTGCCCAGAAGGGTCAGAGTAAATATAATGTTCTTCACGAAGCCACCCATAGCTCGATTCAATTTCAACTAGGTATAGACCTTTGGGCTGAAATTGTCCATTGAGTAAAGGCAGCTTCGGAGGATCAGTGTTGGGAAATTTCTTTTTATTAACAAGGTCTTTGGCAGCCTGGTTGCTTTTTAGCACTTTGGTAATTGCAACCTTGGCGCTGGGCGCAAACAGACCTGTCAGCTGGACTTTACTATGTTTGGCGATACTCGGTCTCTTTGTGATAACACAGGTACTGTATATCACGCAGAAATCTCCGCGCGTCTTTCTTAGGCTCTGGTTTCCAGCCGGCCTGTTTCTTGGTGCACTCATATGGGGGGCGCTCCAAACGGCTCCAGGATTTTTTCCTGACGCATGGGCGCATCCTGTCTGGGATTTGGCTGCGGGGGTTCCTTCGCATGTCTCAGCCGATCCTGTCAAAGGCTTTCATATTTTGATGCGATTGTCTTGTTACGCATTGGTTTTTTGGATGGCTTTAATATCCGCACAAGATGGGGAAAATGCGGTACGCTACCTCAAAGCTTTTGGGCTATTTTCGACTGCCCTGGCGGGTTTTGGGCTCTATGCTTTTTTGTCTGGTTCCAATCCAATTCTTGGTGAGTTGGCGTCCGAAAACCTTTCGGCCAGTTTTGTCAATCGAAACAGTTATGCAACTTTCGCCGGTTTCGGCTTGATCGCCTGTCTGGGCCTGCTGTTCCGCTCGGGTACAATGCACAGCCAAGGCGGCCGCCGGGCGATCATCGGCTTGCTGCGAGGGATTGTGGCCGGGGGATGGATCTGGATCGTGGGTATCACTCTGTGTGGTGGTGCTGTTGTCCTGTCGGAGTCCAGGGGTGGCGCTGTAGCAACGGCAATCGGTCTTATCGCTCTGTTGAGCACGCAAAGGGTCAAGGGCGCCGGAGCAGGAATTGGTCCAGTGCTTATACTCGGCAGCGTGGTTCTGCTCATTTTGTTGTCTGGGATTTCCGGCACGATGAACCGGTTCCTGACAACCACCGACGAAAGTGGCCGGTTTGCCATTTATCCAAAAGTCGTTGAAGGCATCGGCGACCGACCAGTACTCGGTCATGGGATCGGTGCGTTTCATACGGCGTTTCGAAAATACGTCCCTGTCGAGGCGTCCTCTGCAGAATGGAATATGGCGCACAATTCGTATTTGGAAAACATCTTTGAATTGGGCCTCCCAGCGGCATTATGTTTTTACCTCGCCTTGGCGTTGATAGGGCTTCAGTTGCTGCGGGGTGTACAACAAAGGCAACGAAATCGTACTGTGGTCAGCGTGGCCCTTGCGTGCTTTATTCTTGCTGCTGTCCATTCATTGTTCGATTTCAGCCTTCAAATGCCTGCACTGGCCAGCTTCTTCGCATGGCTTTTGGGAATAGGATATGCGCAATCATTTCCCAGCGGATCGTTGAAGGATGGTCCAAGCTGATTGCAAAGTTCACTTCCCAATTTTCCCTCACTCACCATGGTCAACGCTTCGTTGATGTGCATTTCATCCAAGTGGTAAGCCAGAATATAAAGGGGCCGGTCTTTCGACCGGCCCCTTTATTGATAGAACATTTGGCGTAGGAAAAGCGCCTAGATGAAGTCAGCGTCGGACAAGTCGTTAATCCCGATACCTACCAAATTGATGGTTCCGGTGTTTCCAGTACCAAGCTCTGCAATATCGATTAAGACGCTTCCATTGGGTCTTTCGCTTAATGCGTTAGCCGCCTGGAGTTCAGCAATTGTGTCAAAGTCACCATAACCGGACAGATTGATTTGATCGGCGCCGTCCTTGTTGAAGTTCACAATGCTGTTGGTTCCGATGTCATCGGAAAATACAAATGTATCTTCGCCCTTGCGGCCATTGAACCTTTCATTGTCGGAAGATGCGGTGAAAATCTGGTCAGAGTTGTTACCTGTGACGAATACAACACCACCATTGTCAATGTTTGGTGGCTCAACCACCGTACGCTCTACCGCGCCATTGACGTAAAACGTTGACGTCACCTTTCCGTTGGCCAATGAATTTTCCCAAAAGACCAGTTCACCCGCCTCAAAATACTTCTCGCTCGCACGACCGTTATCGAAAACAATTGCCTGATAAGTGACGTCACCGTTATCGAACATTTCGAACGTCAGTTCACGTGGAGACGCGCTGCCATCCAAGCTTGTGTCGAAAACAGTTCTGGACGTCATGGATCCGGTGTCGGTATCGAACTCTCTTGTGACTTGCTCATCCGCAGTGTCAGAAATCGTCCGCATGAGCTCCAGGGATTCATTGTAAAAACGGCTTTCTGTCGTCTGATCTGCATTCGTTACCGTTTCGACATAAGTCAGCGGATCTGGGTCACCGATAATCGCCTGAGCAGTGAAAACCACCTCGGCACCGTCCGCTGCCCCATCGTATCTCACTTCGTCGATCTCACTGTCGACAAGCTCTTTGGCTTGATCAAGATCTGCGCCGACTGCACCGCCCCAATCCGAAATTTCAACGGTTTCCCCAGTCCTGGTGTCAGACCCTATGATCCCGCGATTTGCCAGAAATCCGTCCAACTGTGCCCCAGTGATGATCAGATCAACATCTGTGGCAAAGCGAATTTCCTCAACCCGCCGTATTGCAGCGCCGCTAAGATCAACTGTGCCGAACGCATCGCCACCACTGACTAGGACGATCTTGTCATTTCCAGACCCACCATCGTAGATCTCGTTGGCTACAGCATCTCCTGATGCGACGTTCATACGGTCGTTGCCAGATTGCCCTCGCAAGTAATCAATTCCAGAACCACCGACCAAGATGTCGTTGGCGCCGCCACCGCTTAGATCGTCGCTCCCGGCGCCACCAAACAACGTGTCATCACCTGCGCCGCCGATCATAGAATCGGCACCGTCCAAACCGCGGACCCGCTCGTCGTTCCCACTGCCAATGAACCGGTCCACCTCACCTGCGTCATTGGTCAGGACGAAATTTGTCAGGCCTGAATATGTGTCGCCTTCCGCAAAGTTGCGTTTCCCACCGGCGTTAACTCTGACTGTAACACCGCCAGTCGCGCCAGCCACATTGTAGGTGACACCGTCCAGTTCAGCGTCTGCTACAATATTGTCGACTGCGTTGGTTGCCTGAAAATTGGCCATTCTTAATCCCCACAAAATCGGCGACGCACGGGGCCATGTGCCGCTTTGAATTCCCTTACCGCCAGCGTCAAATCCCAGCTACTCGCGCTATTTATAGAAATCAAAATCAACTTCAATCAACGCATTGGGGGCTGTATTTTGCAACGCCCGACCGGTTTTGTTGGCCTTGATTTTGGCTTTACTTATTGGTGCAAAACTGTAGGGGCATCTGCCATCCACCAAGGTTACAAGTGTCTGCACTGCCACAGTAGGCCGGGACAACCACGCCCAGAACTATTCTACGTAATAGTCTTTGTACTGCCCGCCGTAATATCCATAGCCGTAACCGTCATACGAGTACTTCGCGGCCTTGCTTTCATCCACCATTGTAAAGACTGCGCCCACAATCGGAGCGTCCATGCTGCGCAATTGTTTCACCGCTTCATTTGCAGCCCCTCTTGGCGTTTCATCCCATTTGATGGCAAAAAGCACGCCGTCAACAAACGGGGATACAATACGTGCATCGCTGACGACCAGGGTGGGTGGCGTGTCCAAGACCACGAAATCATACCGCTTTCTCAGGCTTTCAACGAAATTTTGGAATTTTTTTGACGCCAGGATATCCGCTGCATTCTGTCCCTGTCTGGCTTCGTTCGGTCGCACCTGCAGAACATGCAGACCAGAGTCCGGGTCGACCGACACGGCCTCTTCGAGGGGAACCTCTCCCTCCATTGCAGCCAACAAACCCGGTTTGTCCTTGTCGAACTCAATCAGGGTTGAAACGGCCGGCAAACGAAGGTCACAGTCGACGATGATTGTCGATCTGCCCATCTGCTGGCTGGTCAGAGCAAGCAAGACCGCAGATGTTGATTTGCCTTCTCGCGGCGTTGACGACGTGAACATCACAACAGACGGCGGGTTGTCAAAATTCGAAAACAAAATCGATGTACGCAAACCGCGAATTGCCTCCGCGAGACTGGAGGCCGGTTTCTCACGGAAATAGTCGACGACTTTCTGCCGTTTGCCACCTGTGTTCGGAATAAGCGGGACAGTGGCAACAACCCGTAACCCGGTGTGGTCTTCGACCGCATCAGGGGTGCGCAGCGTCTGGTTCATGCGGTCAAACAAGAACACCAGCCCAACGCCGAATAACAGACCCAACAACCCTCCGATGCCAAGGATAACAACCTTGCCGCTGGTTGTCGGAAAACTTGGAACTTCCGCCTGTGAAATCACGCGCGCGTCCGCAGTCTGCAAAGTCTCCTGCTGCGAGGTCTCTTGCAGGCGACCAAGGAAATTCTCATACAAAAGCCGTGATGCTTGCGCCTGACGCTCAAGGTTGCGCAGGCCAATCTCGCTTGCACTTTGTTCAAGCGCCAGTTCTTCAAGCTCCCGGACTTGCGCCGCCAGAACTGTCACCTGATCGCGCGCGACATTCAGCTGAACTTCGTAGGCCTCGACGACCCGTGTGACCTCTTCGCGGATCATGCGGCGCGTTTCGGCAATCTGTCCCGCAAGACGCCGGGCAGACGGGTGATTTTGGCCCACCGAGTTCAGCAATGTTGTCTGTTGTGACAGTTGATTGCTTTCTTCCTCCCGCAGCGCTTCGATCAAAGCGACATCGCGGAACTCGGGAATGGCTCCGACGTCAGTTCCTTCAGCCAAAGCCTGGCGCAATCGAGCAACCTGAATATCCAACTGAAGCTCTCTGGCCTTGGCTGTGCCCAAAGCGCCGTTCAACTCGACCAGTTGTGCCTGGGTGATTTCCAGTGTCTGACCTGCTTCCTGCGCCAGCTGGGACTCCGCATCGGCGACAGCGGCTTCGGCATCAGTGACCTTGTCCTGTAGCTCTAGAACACGATCACTCAGCCATTGAGTGGCAGAGCGCGTCGCCTCTAGTTTCCCTTCCAGCTGATCGACAATGTACTGGTCTGCAATGGCATTTGCCAAATCGGCGGCGGTGCGGGGATTGGGCGATCTGAACGAAATATGAATCACCGATGCGCCCCGCACGGGTGACAGGGTCAATCCGTCCCGGACGTGATTGATCATAGCGAGCCTGTCACGACGCGCCTGTAGCACCGAATCAACAGGGGGCGGATCCGCTTGGATCAAGCCAATCGATTTGAAAAAGACATCGATTTCGGGTGGCAAGGTAAACCAGTCGAACATGCTCACATCAGGTTCGGCTGTCGATGGATTGAACTCAGGATTGCGCGCCAAATTCTGTTTTTCGATCACACGCTCAATCAGGGCGGTCGAACGCAAAACTTCGATCTGGTTTTGCAAGTCTGTGGTCGCATTACTCAGTGTTGCGCCGGTGACGGCCTCTCCGAGATCAGCGATGCTTTGACGCTGGAGGTCAAAAATGACTGTTGCTGTCGCCCGGTACAAAGGGGTCTGCTGCAATGCAAAAAAGTACCCAAGCGTAAGACAGAACAGGATGGTGCCGAACACCATCCATTTTCCCGCCCAAAACATTCGGAAAAAGGCAAATAGATCAACCGAATCTTCGTCCATTGCTCCAGAAGAATTCACAGGCGAACGCGAGCCGACTGGATCAAACTGGTTTTGGAAATTTTGCATTATGTTGCTCTAATGAATTTCATGATCTCAAACGTTGCTTGTGATCTAATGTTTTTCTGCCCAAACGCCAAGAACCCAGCGTATCTTAACACCACCCGGGGATACCGGACAGCTTAGCCGTTGATCGCATTATCAAGATAAACTGCCGGCGTATCAAAGAAGAACCCGGTGATGTCAAAGAAGTTTGTCAGCCGTGTGACCAGACTGTCGGTCGCATAGAGGATGTCTCCATCCATGACGCGGAAGGCCTCAGCTGTGAAAAATGCTGTCGGCTCGGTCATATCGATGCGATAAATTGTCGGAATTGTTTTGCGCCCCGGGAAGGGCGTCAAGTCTGCCCCCAAAGCTGCCAGTTGGTGCCTGGGCGACTTCCTGTAAACGAAAACGCCTTTCAAGTTGGCCCGAGGAGATGTCAATCCACCGGCGGCACCAAGCACGTCCATCAGCGACGCGTCTGCCTTGTCAAACGTGACAGTGGTGCTGTCTACGGCGGCGCCCTGCACCTGAACGTGCAACTCCCATGGATTGACCGCAATCAGGTCATTCTTGTGCAAATTCACGTTCAGCGACGAATTGTGCTGAATATCGCTCAGCAGGGCCTGATAGCTTTGGCCACGCCGTGTCAAGCGCACCACCAGATCCTCAGGTTCGCCAGTGGTGCCGCCGGCCTGTGCGAGGATATCCAGCAAACGTCGGTTGGTAAGATCAATTGGATACCGGCCCGCAGTGCCAACGGCTTTGCCACTCACCAGCACGGTTGCACTGCGACGCTCAACCAGTTGCACAAAGGCTGTGGGGTCGATCAGAACTTCCGCCAATTGATCGGTCAATTGGCTTTCCAGCGCCTGGACACTTCGTCCGCTGGCCTTCACGCGACCAAGCAAAGGCACTGCGACAGTCCCATCTTCAGCCACGACTTGCTGCGGCAGTGGCGTGGTTGCAATAGGGGAAATGGCCGATTGGGCGAAATCGATGAACCCGGCTTCGCTGTTCAGAACAAGGGATATGTCGATGACGTCGTTGACACCAATAACGATCGGCTGCGGACCAGACCGCGGCATAGAGGGATAGATGCCTTGCATGGAGGCTGATATCCTCTCAGCAAAAGACAGGCCAACATCCACCAGGACAAAGGGCTCAGCCTCAACCGTCTTGTCAATCTGTTGACCCTCGGATGCCTGCAAAGTATCGCGCGCACTGGGGCCACCACCGCCACAGCCGAAAAGAAGACCTGCGCTCAGGAACACAGCGGCGATTTTGGTCGCACTTGAAAGGTTAATCATAGCCATTCCCCCACTGCCCTGATGCCAAATGATCTTGAATACGTCCAACGAATTGCCGTGACCTATGCAACCTTTGACCGACTGTTGCAATTGCGCTGAACAAGAGTAGAAAAAATGAAACCTCTGGCGGCGGCCCGTCGCCGAGACTTTTCACAAAGAGCCTGCATCACCCATGTTTCGTATTTTCCGCAAACGCCCTGCCCCGGTATTCGATGCACCGCTGGCGCCTGACGTTCCACTTGCAGTGATTGGCGACATCCACGGAGCAGACCGGGTGCTTGACAGCCTGATTGAGCAGTTGGATCAGATTGAAGATCTGCAACGCATCGTTTGCGTTGGGGACTATGTCGACCGCGGAGACAACAGCGCCCGTGTCATACAAAAGCTGATGTCGTATCAGTCCGATCACCCTGAACGCATGATCTGTCTTATGGGAAACCATGAACGCATGATGTTGGATTTTCTGGATGCGCCGACAACTGCCGGGCGGCGCTGGCAAAAATACGGGGGTATGCAAACATTGGGAAGTTTCGGAATCGCGCCGGTTCCAGATCACGCGCCCGATGATGAATTTCGGCGGGCACGTGACCAACTTGAATCTGCGCTCGGCCGCAGAACCGAAGACTGGCTGCGCAGCCTGCCCTTGTCATTGCAAAGCGGGAACATTGCCGTTGTTCATGCCGCCGCTGATCCCAAGGCCAGCATGGCTGATCAGACCGACAAGACCCTGCTTTGGGGACACCATGACTTTGAAAACGTACTGCGCACCGATGGCACATGGATCGCACATGGCCACACCATCGTCGGCAAGCCCAAAGCGGTTGATGGGCGGATTGCAACGGACACAGGCGCCTATGCAACGGGCAAACTGACGGCCGCTGTCATCCGACCAAACCAGTTGGAGTTTGTGCAAACGTGATGCCCGACCCACATTGGGCCGGAACGGGGCTGTCACGGCAGGTCGGACCGGACTTTTGATAAATGCCCGGCCGAACCGGCCCACAGTGCAGCGCCTTGCAAGTGCGCACAGTTCTGTCCGGAAGACGCTCGCCATGGCCTGACCCGCAAGGCGCGCTGCCCCGAAGGTCGGATTACATGTTGTACCAAACAGTGCCCCGACCGACGAAGTGCGGCAGCGCTCAGAGGCTCTTACAGACCCTTGTACCAGGCTATGATCATGGCCCGCTCGGCCGGTTCCATCCAGGTCACATTTCCGGGCGGCATCGCAGTGCTGATTCCTGAGTGCAGATAAATCAGGCGGGCATTGCGCGCGATTTCGGTATCCGTGTCCAACCGCACCATCTTGGGTGGCCACAGGATGCCGTCGTAAGAGGGCTCTGGCGCGTGGCACATAGAACATCTGCCCAACACTATGTCTTTGACAGCGCCATAGCCTTCGGCCGTCACCACAGGCTTTAGATGAGCAGGAACGGCGGCGTCTTCATAAGCCTCTTCCACGTGGGCAGGCGGCACGGAGGACAGCGCCATGATCAAGACAAAGATCACGGCGGTTGCCGCCCAAGTCCAGTTGGGCGCGCCCTGCCGTGCATGCATGGTATTAAAGTAATGGCGGATCGTGACCCCCATAAGGAAAACCAGTGCCGCAATCAGCCAGCTATAGGGCGTTCCAAAGGCCAGCGGATAGTGGTTGGACAGCATCAAAAAGATAACGGGTAGCGTCAAATAATTGTTGTGGGTCGAACGCAGCTTGGCGATCTTGCCGTACTTCGCATCCGGTGCGCGTCCGGCTTTAAGATCGGCAACAACAATGCGCTGGTTCGGCATGATTATGAAAAAGACATTCGCCGTCATGATCGTGGCGGTAAAAGCCCCCAGATGCAGCAGCGCTGCGCGCCCGGTAAAGACCTGATTGTAGCCCCAGCTCATGATCACCAGAATCACAAAAAGCAGCAACATCAGGACTGTTGGCCTGTCCCCCAACGCGCTTTTGCACAAGATGTCATACAGCACCCAGCCGACGGTCAACGAGGCCGCGGAAATCACAATCGCCGCGAACAGCGACAGATCCGTTTTGGCATGGTCAATCAGGTACAGTTCTCCGCCTGCCCAGTAAACGATCATCAAAAGCGCCGCTCCCGACAACCAGGTCGAATAGCTTTCCCATTTGAACCAGACCAGATGATCAGGCATTTGCGCCGGAGCAACGAGATATTTCTGTACGTGATAGAAACCGCCGCCGTGGACCTGCCATTCCTCACCATCCGCGCCTGACGCCAGGTTCCGGTCGCGCCACAGACCCAGGTCCAGCGCGATGAAATAGAAGGACGAGCCAATCCAGGCCACCGCCGTGATGACGTGAAGCCAGCGCACCGCAAACTCCAGCCAGCTCCAGATAACAGCAAGGTCGTACATGGCCTATCCTCTGAATGCGTAGAAAATGCGAAGATCGCGCGGAGACAAGATTACCAGCCCTATTCGAGTAAATGCAAAGAACGATCCCTCTTGGAACAAGGCTTGATTTGCCTGTGCACCAAACTCGGGCGTTTGTGAGTTCTCTGGCAAGGTCCAATACTTCTGCGCGAACTGCAACACATCTTCGCAGGCCTGCTGACGCGAACCCTCTTGGACCACGTACCTGCCGCAAGTGAAACCCTTATCTCCGGCCTGTAATGGCGTGCTGGTCCAGTCCAGCCTTCTTTCATGAGATCCAACCGGCAGCGCCGAAGAAAGGTACTCCAGCGCGTTGCTATCAAGCTTCGCGGAGAATTCTGGGGCCATGTCGTAGACAAGAAACCCCGCTTCGTTCCCTCCCGGCCCTATCGCAAACCGCCAGTTGCTGACGTTGACATGTCGAATTTGTGCGACATTCAGACCGGGGGGTAAGAGGTCCTTCGCCCAACGGTCGTTTCTTCGGACTTTCCATTCGCTCCAAAGCGTCAAAACGATCCCTGACACCAGCAAGAGCAACAATCCAAACAGTAGCCAAGACATTGTCCGGGCGATCCGAGCCCCGGCTTTTGACGCGGCCAAACCCTAACTACCGCGATATGTGCTCATGCCGTAGGGGCTGAGCAGCAGCGGCACGTGATAGTGATCGTCCCGCGCCATGCCAAAGCGGATGGGGATCTGGTCAAGGAAAAGCGGGTCCTCACTCGCCTGCCCGGTGGCGCGTAAATAATCACCGGCAAAGAAAATCAGCTCGTAGGTGCCAATTGCGAAGTGTTCTGCAGGCAGGATGGGGGTGTCTGTGCGACCATCAGCGTTGGTCACAGCTTCCGCGATCTTGTGGTGTGCTTGGTCCTTGACGCGGTACAGGGCGATCTTGATTCCCTCGGCGGGACATCCGCGCGCCGTGTCCAGGATGTGGGTTGTCAGGTAACCTTGGGACATGCCCTTGCTCCGGTGTGTTGTGATTGTCTAAATGCTTGCAGACCAAAGGGAGTTTCGCAATGCCTGACCGCTATCCCCGGAACATGATCGGCTATGGCCCACGTGTTCCGCAGGCAAACTGGCCCGGTGGGGCCAGGATCGCCGTGCAGTTTGTCCTCAACTACGAAGAGGGCGGCGAAAACAACGTTCTTCACGGGGACGCCGGATCAGAGGCATTCCTGTCCGAGATCGTCGGCGCGGCAGCCTGGCCCGGCCAAAGGCATTGGAACATGGAGTCGATCTATGAATATGGATCGCGTGCCGGGTTCTGGCGCTTGCATCGTCTGTTCACCGGCTACGACATGCCGGTCACAGTCTATGGCGTGACAACGGCTCTTGCACGCTCACCCGAACAACTGGCCGCAATGAAGGATGCCAATTGGGAAATTGCCAGCCATGCCCTGAAGTGGATCGAGTACAGGGATATGGATGCTGCCGAGGAACGCGCATTCCTTGCCGAAGCGAAACGCCTGCACACCGAGGTCGTGGGATCGCCGCCGCGCGGGTGGTATACGGGGCGCTGCTCAATGAATACCATGCGGCTGATCGCCGAAGACGGGTCGTTCGATTATGTGTCAGACACCTATGACGACGATCTTCCCTATTGGTGGGAACATGACGACGGCGCACAGCTGGTGATCCCCTACACGCTTGATGCCAACGATATGCGCTTTGCAACGCCGCAGGGTTTCAATGCTGGCGAACAGTTCTTTGACTACCTCAAGGACAGCTTTGACACGCTTTATGCAGAAGGACTTGCGGGTGCGCCAAAGATGATGTCGATCGGGCTGCATTGCAGGCTGATCGGTCGTCCCGGGCGTATGGCCTCGCTGAAGAGATTTCTTGACTACATCCAGGGGCATCCAGACGTCTGGGTCGCACGCCGCATTGATATTGCTGAGCACTGGGCCCGTGAACACCCCTACATACCCCGCGCCAATCGTCCCTCGACCCTGTCGAAAAAGGATTTTGTCGCGGCCTATGGTGGTATCTTTGAGCATTCGGCCTGGATAGCCGAAGCCGCCCACGGTCTGGAGCTTGGTCCCGCGCATGATAGCGCGGTCGGTTTGCACAATGCATTGGCCCGTGTGTTCCGTACAGCGGATGAGGCAGCGCGACTGGGCGTCCTGACCGCCCATCCGGACCTTGCAGGAAAGCTGGCCCAGGCCAAACGCCTGACAGATGCAAGCACCCAGGAACAGGCAGGTGCCGGACTGGACGCACTGACCGATGAAGAGCGCGCAACTTTCAGTGACCTCAACACCCGGTACACCAAGACCTTTGGCTTTCCTTTCATCATTGCGGTGCGCGACCACACCAAGGCCTCGATCCTAGAGGCCTTTGCCACGCGACTGGAAAACTCCCGTGATGCCGAGTTCGCCGAGGCATGTTATCAGGTCGAGCGGATCGCCCGGCACCGGTTGAAGGACCTTTTGCCATGAGACAGTTCCATGAGTGACTATTACGCCCAGGTCGGTGGTCATCCACCGCAAACAGACATCATGACCGACCGGGCCGTGTTCACAGAGGCCTATGCAGTAATTCCCCGCGGGACCATGATGGACATCGTGACCAGCCAGTTGCCCTTTTGGACCAACACCCGGCTTTGGGTTCTGGCCCGCCCGATGACCGGTTTCGCCGAGACGTTCTCTCACTACATCATGGAAGTCGCACCCGGGGGCGGGTCTGACCGACCTGACGATGAACACAGCGCGCAGTCCGTGCTGTTCGTCACGCATGGGACCATCACCATCACAACCCGAGGAACCGCCCAGCATCTTGGACCGGGCGGCTATGCCTATCTGCCCGCGGGGCAAGACTGGAGCCTGCGCAGCACCGGTTCCGATCCGGCACGGTTTCACTGGATTCGCAAGCGCTACCAAGCCGTGAACGACTTGGACGCCCCAACGGCCTTTTTTGTGCATGAGGCCGACATTGCCCCAACCGAAATGCCCGGCACCCAAGGCACCTGGTCGACCACGCGCTTTGCCGATCCCGACGACCTGCGCCACGACATGCACGTCAACATCGTCAATTTTGAACCCGGAGGGCTGATTCCTTTTGCTGAAACCCACGTGATGGAGCACGGCCTTTACGTGCTGGAAGGCAAGGCCGTGTACCGTTTGAACACCGACTGGGTCGAAGTTGAGGCCGGGGATTACATGTGGTTGCGCGCCTTCTGCCCGCAGGCCTGTTATGCCGGCGGACCGGGTCGGTTCCGCTATCTTCTGTACAAGGACGTCAACCGGCATATGCCATTGGGGCTGGGCCGTCCATGATCCGCGCCCAGCCGATCACAGCCACGGCTTTCGCCCCCTTTGGAGAGGTGATTGAAAGTGGCTGCGCAGCCTCCATCCTGATCAATGACGGCAAATGTCAGCGCTTTACTGACCTGATAACGCTCGACATCGTGGATGGGGCTGTCGGGCTTAGCCTGTTTGACGCACAGCTGCGCGACATTCCCTATGCCTGCACGTTGCTTGAACGGCATCCCCTGGGATCACAGTGCTTTATCCCGATGCAGAACAGCACATACCTGGTCATCGTGGCACCGGACGCAGATGGTGTGCCCGGCGCGCCCCTGGCCTTTTTGGCGGGCGCGGGGCAATGCGTGAACATCGCACGCAACACGTGGCACGGCGTGCTGTGCCCGGTCGCGGGCAGTGGTTTGTTCGCGGTCATTGACAGGATAGGCGAGGGCCCCAACCTGCAAGAATTCACACTTGCAGATCCCCTAATCGTCGCGCTTTAACCTTTGGCACCCTCTGGATCGCGGGCATAGACATCTTCGTAGCGAACGATGTCATCCTCGCCCAGATAGCTGCCAGTTTGCACTTCGATCAGAACCATGGGTACCTTGCCCGGGTTTTCCATCCGATGCACGGCCCCAAGTGGCACATAGACCGACTGGTTTTCGCTGACCAACTTGACCTGATCATCAATGGTTACCCGCGCAGTGCCCGCGACGACAACCCAATGCTCTGCGCGATGCACATGGCTTTGCAGGCTTAATGCAGCCCCTGGTTTGACCACGATGCGTTTGACCTGAAAGCGGTCCGACAGGGCCAGTGTCTCAAAGTGCCCCCAGGGGCGGTGATCACGCGGAAACGCCGTGGCCTGCTTGGCGCCCTTTGCCTTGAGTGCATCAACCGCCTGTTTCACATCCTGCGCGCGCGACGCATCGGCGACCAGAACAGCATCTGGCGTGGCAACGGCAATGACATTTTCCAGCCCAATGCCAACAAGTTCCAGATCCGGGCTTTCAGATCGCAACAGTGAATTCTGACAATCAATTGAAAGCGCGGCACCTGCGATGACTGTACCGTGGGCGTCGGGCGTTTCCTCGCGCGCGACAGCATCCCAACTTCCCAGATCGCTCCATGAGGCTGAAAAGGGCACGACCGACAGGTTGTCTGCGTGTTCCATGACAGCATAGTCGATGCTGTCACTCGGCACCTTTGCCCACGTGTCTGCCTCGAGGCGCAAAAACCCAAGATCAGGCCGCGCCAAATCGACTGAAGAGCGCACCGAGGCAACCATCGCAGGCGCGTGCTTTTCAAAGGCATGCAGAATATCAGCGGCTGCAAAAAGGAAGATGCCAGCGTTCCAAAGATAGCTGCCCGCATCCAGCATAGCCTGCGCCGTGTCAGCGTCCGGTTTTTCAACAAAGCGACGCAGCGGAACCGCCATATCACCCTCGGGCGGGGTTTCCAGTTCCAGGTACCCATAGCCGGTTTCGGCGCGCGTTGGCGTGATCCCAAAGGTCACCAAACGCCCCTTGCGCACAGCGTCCAGGCCACAAGCGACCGCCTTTTGAAATGCCACGGCATCGGGCACCACGTGATCGGACGGAGCAATCAGCAGGACCGCGTTGGGGTCTGTGTCATGCGCGTGCATCGCAGCTGCAAGGATTGCGGGGGCGGTGTTTCGCGGTTCAGGTTCAATCAGGATCGACCCCGGGTCGATGCCCGCTTCGATCAGCTGTTCACCTACGATGAACCGGAAGTCTGATGTGGTCAAAACCATTGGCGGTGCAAACTGCAACTCTGATATCGTGCTGTCGGACATCCGCGAAGCTGAGGATTGAAACAGCGATTGGTCGCCTGTCAGGCTTGCGAACTGCTTAGGAAAGCTCTTGCGTGACAGGGGCCAAAGCCGTGTCCCTGATCCACCACACAAGATGACCGGTGTTACCAAACTCATTTAACTATGCGCCTCAAAGATCGTTTCTTACCCACGCGACAGGCAACAGCAACCATACCTGATGGTTTTTCCACTTGCACTTGCAATCTAAGCACCGAATGAACCAATGTCATAAGACGGCCACCAGAAAAGGGCGAATTAATGCGCATCGCAATAGTAGGAACTGGATATGTCGGTCTAGTATCGGGTGGTTGTTTTTCCGACTTTGGGCACGATGTCATCTGCATGGATCAGGACCCCTCAAAAATCGAGATGCTGCGACGCGGCGAAGTGCCGATTTATGAGCCAGGGCTGGACGAAGTGATGGCGCGCAACACAGCTGCCGGCCGTCTTAGCTTTACCACCGATCTTTCCGAGGCCCTGAAGCATGCCGATGCTGTCTTTATCGCGGTTGGCACACCCACGCGCAGGGGCGACGGCCACGCTGACCTGACCTACGTCATGGCCGCCGCAGAGGATATCGCGCGGACTGCTGACCACTACATGGTTATCGTGACAAAATCGACAGTGCCCGTCGGCACCAATCGCAAGGTTGGTGAAGCGGTTGCCGCGGCCAACCCTGACCTGGACTTCGACGTGGCCTCAAACCCTGAGTTTCTGCGCGAAGGGGCCGCAATTGAGGACTTCATGAAGCCCGACCGGGTTGTGGTAGGTGTGGAAACCGATCGCGCGTTGCAGGTCATGGCCGAAATTTATCGCCCGCTTTTCCTGCGCGAATTTCCGATCGTGACCACCGATCTGGAAAGCGCCGAAATGATCAAATACGCCGCCAATGCCTTTTTGGCGACCAAGATCACCTTCATCAACGAAATTGCCGCCCTGTGCGAAAAGGTCGGAGCGGATGTCAAAGAGGTGAGTCGCGGCATGGGCTTGGATGGCCGCATTGGCAACAAGTTTCTGCATGCAGGCCCTGGCTACGGCGGAAGCTGTTTTCCAAAGGATACCAGAGCTTTGGCCAGAATTGGCCAGGAAAATGCATGCCCGATGCAGATCACAGAAACCGTTATCAAGGTCAACGAAGAGGTCAAGCGACGGATGATTGAAAAACTGCTTGATCTGGTCGGCGGCAGCTTCAACGGCAAAACGGTTTCGGTGCTAGGGGTGACATTCAAACCAAACACCGATGACATGCGCGATGCGCCCGCGCTGACGATCGTACCAGCCCTTGTGGGTGGGGGCGCAACAGTGCGCGTGACCGATCCCCACGGCCGCCATGAAGGCGAAGCGCTCTTGCCAGGCGTGATCTGGACAGATGAACCCTACACCGCCGCCAAGGACGCGGATCTTCTGGTCATCTTGACTGAATGGAATGCCTTCAGGGCATTGGACCTGTCGCGGTTGGCAGGCGCGATGTCCACGCCACGTCTGGCTGACCTTAGAAACATCTATACGGCCAAGGACGCCAAGTCCGCAGGCTTCGAGGCCTACGCTTCGATTGGACGTAAGGCGCTGCAGGGGTGAAGGATGTCGCACCATGTCCGCATACAGATGGCCACCTACAATGGTGCGGATTTCCTTGCGGAACAGCTTGCGTCATTTCTTGCCCAAAAACACGATGATTGGTCGCTGACAGTCAGCGATGATGGCAGCACCGACGGCACGCGCGACATTCTGGAGCGTTTTCAGGCTCGCAATCGCGACCGCGAGATCCAGATCCTTGATGGCCCAGGGCGCGGCAGTGCGGCCAACTTCCTGTCGATTCTCCACCGCGACAAGGTGCCCAAAGGCGCCTATGTCGCCCTGTCAGATCAAGATGACATCTGGATGGCGCACCGGCTGAAACGCGCCTTGGCTGTCATGAACACAGGGGGCGATGCGACTGCGCAGATCTATGCCAGCCGCACAGCTCTGATCGACAAAGATCTCTCTTGGCGCAAATTGTCCAAGCGCCACAGATTTGATCCGGCTTTCGGCAATGCACTGGTGCAGAATGTCCTGGCTGGAAATACAATCGTCATGAACCCTGCTGCCGCCCAGATTGCAGCGGAAACCGCACAGACCGCGCTGCGATTTGTTCCGCCGTTTCACGACTGGTGGCTGTACCTGCTGTTGTCCGGTGTCGGCGCAGACATGATAAATGATCTGCGCCCCGGCGTGTTGTATCGACAACATGCCGGTAACGTCATTGGTGCCCATCGCGGCACAGGTCGCGCCCTGCGGCGATTGGGCATGATCGCAGATAAACGCTATGCGCGCTGGATTGATCGCAACATCACGGCACTGTCCCGATGCGGCGCCTTGCTGACAAGCGACAATCAGGAAACCCTCGACCGCTTTCATACCTGGCGGCGGCAAGGCGGCCGCTACGCCTCGTTGCAATCGCTTAAGGAAACAGGTGTATGGCGGCAAACCGGGGCCGGCAACGCCATCCTTGTGTTGATGGCGCGCAGCGGCTGGTTTTAGGGGTCAGGCCTCTCGACGAACCGCGTTGACAATCCCGTTGAGAACCTCGTCAAGCAGGCCAAGGTCTTCGGCCTCTCCCATGACACGGATCAGCGGCTCGGTGCCGGACTTTCGTATCAGCAGACGACCAGTACCGTTCAGGCGTTTTTCCCCGTCGCTGATCGCCGTTTGAACAGCATCAGTCTCAAGCGGTGCTGCGCCTGACGCGTAGCGCACGTTGATCAACTTTTGCGGCACGGGCGTGAAAACATTGGCGAGGGCGCTGGCCTTACGGCCGGTGCCCACCATGGCTGCCAGAAATTGCAGGGCCGCAATCAGACCATCCCCGGTTGTTGCATGGTCCGTCATCACAAGATGGCCGGATTGCTCTCCGCCCAGGTTGAAGCCACCTTCGCGCATCCGCTCAACAACATAGCGGTCGCCGACTTTGGTGCGCTCGAGGTGCAAACCCTTTTTTTCAAGATGCCTTTCCAGCCCAAGGTTGGACATCACGGTTGCAACGAGCGTGTCTCCGGCAAGCCGGCCCTCATCCGCCCAACAGCCCGCAATCAGACCCATGATCTGATCACCATCCGCAACTTTTCCCGTTTCATCGATCAGGATCACCCGATCGGCATCACCATCCAGGCAAATGCCCACATCGGCGCGCAAATCACGCACTTTCTGCGCCGCCGCCTCTGGGTGCGTCGAGCCACAGCCGTCGTTTATATTGAAACCATCCGGATCGACCCCGATGCGAATTACTTCCGCGCCGAGTTCCCACAGCACTTCGGGTGCGACGCGATAGGCCGCACCATGGGCGCAATCCAGCACGATGCGCAGCCCATCAAGCCGCCTGTTGCGTGGAAATGTCATCTTTGCATTTTCGACATAACGACCCGCAGCATCATCAATGCGCCGCGCCCGCCCAATATTCTGCGGCTCGGCGGGTTCTATACCGTTCATTGCCAGTGTCTCGATGCCAACCTCGGCCTCATCGCTCAACTTGAAACCGTCAGGTCCAAAGAACTTGATACCGTTGTCGGATGCCGGATTGTGGCTGGCCGAGATCATCACACCAACATCGGCACGCAACGACCGCGTCAGGAAACCAATTGCCGGGGTTGGCATCGGACCCACGAGGAACACGCTCATCCCGGTCGAGGTGAACCCCGCAGTCAGAGCATTTTCTATCATATAGCCCGACAACCGCGTGTCTTTGCCGATCACGACACGATGCGCCTGCTGGTCGCGGCGAAAATATCGCCCGGCAGCAGCGCCAAGTTTCAGTGCCATCTCAGCCGTCATCGGCCAGGAATTGGCCTTGCCGCGGACCCCGTCGGTTCCAAATAATTTATGCGCCATCAAAATTGCCCTTTGTCAAATCATCGATCGCGCGGAGCCCTGTCAACACGCGCGCGAGATCCTCAATGGGTACCATGTTCGGCCCGTCACTAGGAGCCATATCCGGCGCTTCATGAGTTTCAATAAACACCGCACCTGTGCCAACAGCGACGGCGGCGCGGGCCAGAGGCTCGACGAACTGGCGCTGCCCGCCAGTCGCAGTGCCAAGCCCGCCGGGCAATTGAACCGAATGCGTGGCGTCAAAAACCGTCGGATACCCGGTTTCAGCCATGATGGGCAAAGACCGGAAATCGCTGACCAGCATGCCATAACCAAACGAGGTTCCACGATCGCACAGCATCAGGTTTCGGTTCCCGGTGCTTTCCAGCTTGTCAACGACATTCTGCATGTCCCAAGGGGCAAGAAACTGGCCTTTCTTGACGTTTATGGCTTTGCCGGTTTCACCAGCTGCAAGCAAGAGATCGGTCTGACGACACAAGAAAGCCGGGATCTGCAAGACGTCTGCCACCTGCGCAGCGATGGCACATTGATCAGCGGTGTGCACATCTGTCAGCACCGGTATGCCGAACTCGTCTCGAATGTGGCTTAGGACCTCAAGGCCAGCATCAATGCCAAGGCCCCTTTGCCCGCCCAGTGAACTGCGGTTGGCCTTGTCGTAGCTGGCCTTGAAGATCCATGGAGTGCGGGCCGCCTCTGCAGCCTGTGCAATACGATCGGCCAACATCCGCGCATGATCGAGGGACTCCAGCTGGCAGGGGCCGGCAATCAACGCAAAGGGAGCCGCGTTCGAAACTTGGATCTCACCGATTGTAACGGTCTTCATGCGATGCCTTCCTTCTTCAAAACGGCTTCGATCCGGGCAACGTCAACAGGGTTGTTCAATTCCCAGAACACACGCCCCCTGCCTTCGACCGGGACGCAGGTCACCGGCACACCGTTTTCAAGAAAGCGCAATTGCTCAAGCCCTTCGGCCCGCTCTAGCGCGCCTTCGTCCCAGGTGCCATACCGGCGCAAGGCGTCGGGTCTGTAGCCATAAACCCCAACATGATGCCAAACGTCGGGTGGGCTTTCCAGATTGCCGACATGGGGCAGAACTTCCTTTGAGAAAAACAGCGCAGTCCTGTCAGGCCGCATGACGGTGGTGGTTCCGCCGACACGGCCTTCGCGCCGGTCAGTGACCAGGTTGGTCAGTGTCAGCCGGTCACAAAGCAAAACAGGCGTCGCCATCTGCACCTCTGGATCGACCTGCATTGCGTCAATCAGAGCCTCGACAAACCAAGCCGGCGTCAGCGGCGCGTCACCTTGCAGGTTGATGACGATATCAGGCAAATCGGTCAGCTGCCCGACAGCCTCGGCACAGCGCTCAGTGCCGTTGCGGGCCGCTTCCGACGTCATCAGAACATCAGCGCCGAACAGATGCGCGGCCTCGGCGATCCGATCATCATCGGTCAACACGTAGACAGCGTCGACACCGGGCACCGATGTGGCGGCTTCCCAGCTGCGCTGGATCAGGCTTTTGCTATCCCCCGTTGCGCCGGTCAGTTTGACCAGCGGCTTGCCCGGATACCGGGTTGAGGCATAGCGGGCGGGTATAAACACAACTGTTTTCATCTCAGACTACTCCGGCGCGTAGCGCATCATGGATATGCACCAGGCCCTGCAGGACACACATGTCATCAACCACCAACAGGACGGTGCGTTTCGTGCTGTTCATAATGCCCAACGCTTCGACCAGAAGCGTGTCTGGTGTCGTCACCAGGGGGGCGCGTGTGGCCACATCACCAGCGGTCTTGTCCATCAGGTCATTCAGGTTGCGGCGCAGATCTCCGTCCGTGATGATGCCGACCAGTTGGCCGCGATCACGCACGGCGGCAACGCCAAAACCCTTGGCCGTCATTTCAACAAGCGTGTCGCCCATCGGGGTATCGGGCGCAACAACAGGCAGGTCGTCACCGGTATGCATCACCGCCGCCACGCGCAACAACTGCGCCCCCAGGGTGCCCCCCGGGTGAAAGGCCAGATAGCTGTCGCGGTCAAACCCCCGATGATCCATGAGCGCCACGGCGAGCGCATCTCCAAGTGCCATGGTCAGCGTGGTCGAGGTGGTCGGCGCCATGCCAATCGCGCAGGCCTCTGGGGCATCGGGCAAGATCAGGACATGATCTGCCGCCTTGGCCAGGCTGCTTTCCGTTCTTTTGGTCACGGCGATCAACGGCACGGAAAAGCGAGCACAGTGGCCGATCATATCGGCCAGCTCGCGTGTTTCGCCCGAGTTCGAGATCAGCATCACCGCATCCTCGCGTGTGATCATTCCAAGGTCACCATGGCTTGCTTCTCCGGGGTGAACCAACTGCGCGGGCGTCCCGGTGCTGGCCAGCGTGGCAGCAATCTTGCCGGCAACGTGACCTGACTTGCCCATGCCCGAGACGATCACACGCCCACGCACCTGCAACAGCAAAGCAACCACGTCGTCAAAGGCGACGGGCAGGTCCGTCGCCAACCGTGTCAGCGCATCGCGTTCGATTTCCAGCACGCCGCGCGCAATGTCAGAGGGGGTCTTGGCCAAACTGGGCCCTCCGGGTTTGTTCCGTTTGCGTCGTGATAGGCTTTTGGCCACAGGTTGTCCAACACTCCCCAGAGGCGGTTGCGGGGTGTTGCCAAAGGCCCTACCACTTGCGCCAAACCCTGCGTTGAAAAGGTGAGGTCCATGGCAAAACCGCAATCTATCGTGACCCCGAACACATGGGATTTCCTGCGCGATCCGATGATCGCCCCCACCGGGTTTCGCGAATATGATGCGCGCTGGCAATTTCCCGAAGCGATCAACCTGCCCGGAATGACCGCACTGGGTCTGGGCCTGGGCACACAAATGCACCGCCGCGGAATCCGGCCCGAGATTGCCGTGGGCAATGACTATCGCGATTATTCTTTGGCGATCAAACACGCATTGATCATCGGCTTGATGCAAGCCGGGATCCGCGTGCGCGACATCGGCCCTGCCCTGTCACCTATGGCCTATTTCGCCCAGTTCCATCTTGATGCTCCGGCTGTTGCCATGGTCACCGCCAGCCACAATCCAAATGGCTGGACGGGGGTCAAGATGGGCTTTGACCGCCCACTGACCCACGGACCAGACGAAATGGCCGAGCTGCGTGACATTGTCCTGAACGGCCTCGGAGAGGCCCGGCCCGGCGGGTCCTACGACGTGGTCGAAGGTCTGCGCGACGCGTACCTCGACGATTTGGTCGGTGACTTTCGTCTGACTCGCCCGCTCAAGGTTGTCTGTGCCTGTGGCAACGGCACCGCCGCAGCCTTTGCCCCCGAACTTTTGCGCCGCATAGGGGCAGAGGTTGTCGAAAGCCATGCAACGCTGGATTACACGTTTCCGAACTACAACCCCAATCCCGAAGCAATGGAAATGTTGCACGATATGGCCAACACAGTGCGCCTAAGCGAAGCTGACCTGGCTTTGGGCTTTGATGGCGATGGTGATCGCTGCGGCGTGGTCGATGACGAAGGCGAAGAGATCTTTGCCGACAAGGTTGGCGTGATCATGGCACGGGACCTGTCAGGTCTGCACCCAAATGCAACCATCGTCGCGGATGTGAAATCCACTGGCCTGTTCGCGAGTGATCCGGTGCTGAAGGCAAATGGGGTCAAGGCGGACTATTGGAAGACAGGTCACAGTCATATGAAACGCCGCGTCAGGGACCTTGGCGCCTTGGCTGGCTTTGAAAAATCAGGGCATTATTTCCTCGCCGAGCCCATCGGCCGGGGCTATGACTGTGGACTGCGAGTCGCAGTCGAAATTTGCAAACTGATGGACCGCAATCCCGACAAATCGATGTCTGACCTGCGGCGTGCCTTGCCCCGCACATGGGCCACACCGACGATGTCGCCCTATGCGGCCGATACAGAAAAATACGACATTCTCGACCGGATTGTCGACAAGCTGAAGTCGCTGTCAACGCTGGGTGGGCGTGCCGTCACAGAGGTCGTCACAGTGAACGGTGCTCGGGTGAGCCTTGATAATGGCAGTTGGGGGCTGGTCCGCGCCAGCTCCAACACACCCAACCTTGTGGTCGTCTGCGAGAGCAGCGAAAGCGAAGAGGAGCTTCGCATGATCTTTGCAGAACTTGACGCAGTGATCAGGACTGAACCCGGGGTTGGTGCCTACGATCAGACGTTCTGAGCATCAAGCACGGCCCTCGTGCCAACCATAGACTTGGGCGACACCTGGCCTGACTGCGCAGGCCCGCGATCAGCCGCGCGACCTGGCGGATTTCCCAGTGCTTGGGGCCATGGTCGCCGTGGGCTCCATGTTCCGTCGGATGCACAAAGGTTGCATTCTTCCATCACAAGAAGAAATCCGATTCTGATAAAACCATAGAGCCGTTTAATCTAATCTCGAAATCTGTACGGCGGTCACCATCGATGTCAGCCCGAATTATGGTCACTGACCCGGTGCCGTGATATCTCAATTCGCCCGCGGTTCCGCTAAAAGCGCTTGCCCCCACAAAAGTAAACGCCTGATTCTGCGGCTGGGTCATGTCCGCATCGATCCGGTTAAGCTCAATCCGATCTTGGCCGGGTGTGAAGTCGGTAATCACATCTCGATTTTTGCCACCCACTCCGGAGTCGTTTGCTGAGAAAAAGATGAAACGATCCATCACATCGCCGTTGCCGCCTGTCATGATGTCGGCCCCTGCGTTACCGCACAGCACATCTATACCGGCTCCGCCGATTATACGATCGTCGCCGCCGCGCCCATAGATACGGTCCACCCCCGCCCCACCACTGATGACATCATCCTCGCTGCTACCACGCAGCTGATCATTGGATTTCCCGCCGATGATGCGTTCAAAGCTTTCATAGACTGCGCCGGCCGCATGGCCGTATTCATAAGACCCAGCATAACTGGCGTTGGAAGTATCAGTCCCGAAGTCCACAAGGACCTTGCCCGTCAAGCGCGCAAAGCTCAACGTATCGAACCCCTCACCACCATCAATGACGTCGGCCCCGGCACTGGCCATAACAACGTCATTGCCTTCCAGTGCGCGGATCAGATCATCTCGGTCTGTGCCACTCAGGCGGTCTCTTTGCGTGGTTCCCGTCACCACGGTGCCATCGTAGTCAGGCTCAGGTGCATTGGCCGTAAAATGATGCGAGATCGGTGATCCAAACGTAAGGTCATCCGCATCCAGAGACTGGCCATTGTAGCTGTTGATCTGCGCCTCGAACGTTCCAAACACGATGCGCGCACCGGTGCTGTTGGACACAACGGTCAACTGGCTGATGTCATAGAGAAACGGGATGTTGGACAGATCAAGTTGGTCGATCCCGGGGCGGTAATCGCTGACCACGTCAACACTGCCACTGTCCGGCTTCAGGACAAACAGATCCGCGCCACCACGCCCGGTCAGGGTGTTACTGCCCGCCCCTGAAACCAGAATGTCGTCGGTTGATGCCCCCCGGGCGATGCCATCGGCACTGGGCATGATCACGCCACCGTAAGACGACAGGTCATAAACAAGCGATGTGACTCCGGCTTCGGATTCGCTGGATCCGAAAATGGTAAGACGATCTGCACTTGCATGCGCTGCAAGGGCCAAGACATTGTCAAACCGGGTTGTCTGGGTATCTGCAAAAGAGGTCAGATGAACTAGGGTGCCATCCGGGGTCAGAGCCAGAACCGAAATCCCATCGTCCGGGCCGCCGACAATCACAAAGACCCGATCATCCTGCGCTACGACCTCCATTGACGCAACCTGCCCAAACCGGGACGCCAGGGTGTCGGTTACGTGGTCCCTGGGCGTGAAGGTCCCCGAGGCGTTGACTTCAAGTACTGTGAGAGATGAGCTTTGTGCAGCGCCGACAAGGGCAAACGTCCGGCCCTCAAGCTCGACCAGTTCAACCACATTTGGTGCCCCAAGTCCCAATCCGTCTTGCGCACCCGCTGTATCGCGCAAACGCAGCCGGCCAGTACCTGTGATCACATAGCTTGCCAGAGTGTTTTCCGTTGCCGATACAGCCACGACAATCTGGGCAGAGCCCACCGTTGTAGCAGCGATCTGTGTCACATGGGAAAACGGTGCAGATTGGCTATCACGCAATGTCAGACTTCCGTTCGGGTTTATCGCGTAGAGCAATAACGCACCGGAATCCTGCGACAGCACCAGACTATTACCCAAGATCGCAATGCCAGTCGGGTCGACCGGCGCATCACCCCCGATAGAGGTCAGCGAAACTGACCCTCCTGGCAATCCCGTTGATGTCACACTGGATTGCCAGATCCGGCTTTGACCTGCCATGACCCCATAGACATGAGTCTCTGCTCCGATCTGATAAATGGCCATTTCCGCCTGGGAAAAGGGATTGATTTGTCCTGAATAGACACGGTTGTCCAGAAAGGTGGCGCGGCCATTTCCATTGATCTGGTGCAGGAAAACTCCGGTCCCATAAGAGCCTGCGCTCAACAAAAGCTGCCTGTCATCGATGGTGACTTGGCTGAGTTCTGAGATACCTTGCGGGATCCCGAACGGTCCGTAACTGACAGTAAAGATATCAGGCTGTGACAGCATCTGACGTTCCCCAGTTTTTGACTGTGGGACATCGAATGCCAGCCAAGGAGGGTTCAGATGGACCGGAATTTGGGCCGAAACGAGGTCTGTCTCTAGGATTTGTCGTGCATTGTCATGAACCGGAACTCACGGTCATGAGGCAGGATGACATCATTGCGTTCCAGAAGGCGACAGGACACGCAGAGGCGTTTTTCACAGGTTGCTGGTGGTTGAAATGCACCCCTTCACCACCCTTTGTCGAGGTGGGCGGAACGGGAATGCCCGCTTTGGCATGTGCCTTGTGTCCATCGTTGGGAAGATCCCGGAGCAAGACTTTCTGAGCGGTCAGTGCTCTGGTGTGACAAGCACATCATTTTTGAGGACAAACCTGATGGAAACTGGCAAAGCTGCGTCCGGATCAAACGACGAACTGACCCAACTCTATATGACCCATGGTCAGGATATAGAGCCTCTTAAGAAGCACGACACTTAGGCGCTTTCGGTCACAAAAATTTGCTTTCTCTATGACAAATTGGAAACGATGGGGCGGTGGCGGCCAGACAAGATCTCTACAGAGACAGGTCCGGAACTCAACACACTGCAATCAGCTTTGATTGTGGATTACGGGTGCCTGTTCACTGGGCCCGCAAGGATAAGTGCAAATTGGGCGCCATGTGACCTGCGAAGGGTTCACGATGAAATCATGGAGTTGCGGAACAGGAGATATGGGCACAATCCTGATCGTGAACCTCTTGAAACCGTTCTGAACATCCAGATTGATGGTGATTGCGTGCCGGTGAAGGACAAAAACAGCTTCACCGGCTAAGCGAAATGACTGGAAAGACCTGGCAACGTCAGAGTGTGTCTGAACTGCCAAAATGAATTCTTTGGATATGGAACAAGCAGCGGGTGATCTGGGTCGGGTTGCCATGCCTGCAAACCACGGACGGATCTTTGTCTGGCCACCTGAACCGGTGCTGCTGGTCGGGTTCTGCCGCCTTTGATCCCGCATGGTCTTCAAATGTCATGGATGCTGACTTGGGCCTGATCCATAGAGACGGGGCCGCTTTGGCCCCGGATCGAACAATCATCCTCACATGCCAGACGATTTCCTCGCACCCGACTTGACCACAGCCCCGTAACCCGACGAGGGCCTTATGGGTCAAAAGGCTTCGCAACCACTGATGTCTTGCGAAACCCCATCGCTTTGAAACCGCGCTATATCCAGTGCACGGCAGACTACTCCGCGGCCAGCGTCTCTGCCTTTTCGACCCGTACGGCCGAGAACTTGAATTCCGGGATCTTGCCGAAAGGATCAAGCGCCGCGTTGGTCAGGATGTTGGCCGCGGCCTCGACATAGGCAAAGGGCATAAAGACGTTGCCTTCGGCCACCGCGCGGTCGGCGCGGGCCATGACGGTCAGTGAACCGCGGCGCGTGGACAGGCGGATATAATCACCTGGCTGAACCCCCAGCGCGCGCAGGGTGCGCGGGTGCAGCGAACAGTTGGCCTCGGGCTCGACCGCGTCCAGCACGGTGGCGCGGCGGGTCATCGACCCGGTGTGCCAATGTTCCAGCTGACGACCGGTGATCAGCACCATCGGGTACTCGGCGTCCGGCACCTCGTCCGGCGCGACGACGTTTGCCGGCGTGAACTTGGCCCGGCCCTCGGCACGCGGAAAGGCATCGCCAAACACAATCGGCTGCCCCGGATCTTCGGGAGAGAGCGAAGGATAGGTGACCGCGGTGCCTTGCAGACGCTCCCATGTGATGTTGTCAAGCGACGTCATGTTCAGCTTCATCTCTGCAAAGACGTCGCTGGGGTGTTGATAGGTCCAGTCCAGACCCAGGCGCTTGGCCAGTTCGACCTCGATCCACCAGTCCTCGCGCGCCTCACCCGGAGGAGTCACGGCGGGGCGGCCCATCTGGACCTGGCGGTTGGTGTTGGTCACTGTACCGGTCTTTTCGTACCATGCTGATGACGGCAGGATCACATCGGCAAAATTCGCGGTTTCCGTCAGGAAAATGTCCTGCACGACCAGATGGTCCAGCTTAGCCAGCGCCGCGCGGGCGTGGTCCACATCGGGGTCAGACATCGCCGGGTTTTCGCCCAGGATGTACATGCCGCGAATATCGCCGGCATGCACGGCGTCCATGATCTCGACAACTGTCAGGCCCTTTTCGTTGGAAAAGTCGCCCGAATTCCAGACCTCGGTAAAGGCCGAGCGCACGCCGTCATCCATGACCGACTGGTAATCGGGCAGGAACATCGGGATCAGTCCCGCGTCCGAGGCACCCTGAACGTTGTTCTGACCGCGCAGCGGGTGCAGGCCCGTGCCGGGGCGGCCAACCTGGCCGCACATCAGCGCAAGGCTGATCAGGCAGCGCGCATTGTCAGTGCCGTGGATGTGCTGCGACACCCCCATACCCCAGAAAATCATGGCCGCCCGGGCACCGGCAAAGGTACGCGCGACATCGCGCAGCACATCGGCTTTGATACCGCAGATCGGTTCCATTTTTTCGGGCGCAAACTCAGCCAGATGGAGCTTCATTGCGTCCCAGTTTTCGGTCATCGCAGCGATATACTGTTCGTCGTATAACCCTTCTTCGACGATCACATGCATGATCGCGTTCAACATGGACACATCCGCGCCCGGCTTGAATTGCAGCGTGTGGCTGGCAAATCGGGACAGGCCATGCCGGCGGGGGTCCATGACAATCAGCTTGCCCCCGCGCTTTGCGAACTGCTTGAAATAGGTTGCAGCCACCGGGTGATTTTCCAACGGGTTGCAGCCGATGGCGATCGCAACCTCGGCGTTTTCGATCTCGTTGAAGGTGGCCGTCACCGCAGCAGAACCCACGTTTTCGATCAGCGCACTGACCGAAGAGGCATGACATAAACGGGTACAATGATCGACGTTGTTATGGCCGAACCCCTGACGGATCATCTTTTGGAAGAGGTAGGCCTCTTCGTTCGAACATTTCGCCGAGCCAAATCCTGCCACCCGGCGACCAGTGTCCTCGCGCAGCTTGGCCAGACCGCCCGCAGCGGCGTCCAACGCCTCGTCCCACGATGCTTCGCGGAAGTGCGTCATCAAATTGCCGGGGTCGACGTTCAGACCCTTGGCGGGCGCATCCTCGCGCCGAATCAGAGGCTTCGTCAGCCGATGAGGGTGGTGAATGTAGTCAAAGCCAAAACGGCCTTTGACGCACAACCTGTTTTCGTTTGCAGGGCCATCGATGCCTTCTGCAGCGACGATCTTGCCGCCCTTGATCTTTAGCGAGATCTGACAGCCGACACCGCAATAAGGGCAAACGGTGTCTACTTCGCTGTCGAAATCCTTGCTGTCGCCAACCTGGTTTTCGTCAACCATGGTGGCGGGCATCAGCGCGCCGGTCGGGCAGGCCTGCACACATTCGCCACACGCCACGCAAGAGGAGCCGCCCATGGGGTCGTCCTGGTCAAAGACGATCTTTGCCTCTGCCCCGCGCATCGCCATGCCGATCACATCGTTGACCTGCACGTCGCGACACGCGCGAACGCAAAGGTTGCAATTGATGCAGGCGTCCAGATTGACGCGCATCGCAACATGGCTGTCATCTAGCAGAGGCACGCTTTCGGGGTCTTTGCGCGGGAACCGGCTTTCAGTGATCCCGTTCATCGCCGCCATATCGGCAAAATGCGAGGACGCATCATGCGCCGATTCGGGTTGATCGGCTTGCAAAAGTTCAACCACCAGCTTGCGCGCTTGCGTCGCGCGAAGACTGTCGGTGGTGACTTTCATGCCCTCGGCCACGGGGCGGATGCAGCTGGCAACCAGCGTGCGCTCGCCCTCGACCTCGACCATGCAGGCGCGGCAATTGCCGTCCGGCTTATATCCCGCAGCAGGTTTGTGGCAGAGATGCGGAATGACGAGCCCACGGCCATTTGCAGCTTCCCAGATGGTCAGGCCATCGGGGACTGTGACCTGCTCTCCGTTCAACTCAAAGGTGACCGTTTCAAACTGTACGCCGTCAGCCATGCTCAGATTTCCTCGGCAAAATGTTTCATGGTCAGGCGGATCGGGTTCGGGGCTGCTTGCCCCAGACCGCAGATCGAGGCATCACCCATGACCTGGCAGAGCTCTTCCAGCAGCGGTTGATCCCAGCTGTCGGCCTGCATCAGCTTGACCGCCTTTTCACACCCCGCCCGACACGGCGTGCATTGACCACAGCTTTCGTCTTCGAAAAACTTCAGCATGTTCAGTGCTGCGTCACGGGCACTGTCGTGATCCGACAGAACCACCACGGCCGCCGACCCGATGAAGCTGCCATGCGGTTGCAACGTGTCGAAATCCAGCGGAACATCGTTCAGCGAGGCCGGCAAAAGACCCGAGGACGGCC
>JAKVCP010000036.1 GCA_022448925.1 Paracoccaceae bacterium | reverse complement strand
ATCAAAACGTCGATTCGGTCAAAGGCATCAATAGTGGCTGACAACAGGTTGGCGATGGTCAGCCGTTCTCGGAGGTCGCCGGCAAAGTAACGCACGTTGCCATCTTCTGACACGTCACCCAACTGATCGCGCAGCCCGTCTTCGTCCATATCTGCAAACATGACATTTGCGCCCTTGTCGGCAAAATGCCGGCCAATCGCCAGTCCCACGCCATTTGCGGCGCCGGTTACGATGACGGTCTTGCCTTCGATGGAAAAGCCCATGGATCTCTCCGCTGCGGTCCATACCGGTTTTGAAGTTTAAGCGAGTTCACCTGCGGGGGCGAGTGGGCTTTTGCGCATGTAGGATTTTGAACCGATTGTCGCCGGCCACTTCCTTCATGACTGAAAATCGCGCTGTCAGCTCTGCCTCGTAGGGGAGGTGGCGGTTGGCCACAAGAAATAGTTGCCCCGCAGGTTTCAGGATGCGCGCTGCTGTCTTGATAAACGCACGGCCCAGATCCGGCGTCGCAGCGCGTCCGGTGTGGAACGGAGGGTTCATGACGACAGCATCCAGCGGTTTGGCTGGTGTCCAACTGGTCGCATCATCCCAAAAGAACGATGCTCGGGGGTCTTTCACATTTTTTTTGGCGCAGTCCAGCGCGGCGTGATCTGCCTCGATCAGCTGCAGCTTCTGCACGGTTTTGCGCACAAGGATTTGAGCAGACAAATACCCCCATCCGGCGCCAAGGTCAGCAATGTCAGCGCCCAGCTCTTGCGGCAATGCCTGGACCAATGCCTCTGAAGCAGGGTCGATGCCATCGGCCGAAAAGACCCCCGGAGCCCGCCAATACCCGTCATCCTGCTGCTGGGCGCCCAGCGTCCCCCAGTCAGAAAAGACTGCTTCGGATGAAAACCAAAAGCTCTTGCCATGCGCTTTTGACAGCTTGCCACCAAGGGCGACCCGCTTTTTGCACGCTGTCAGGCTGCTTTCGATTCCATCTGTCTTTTGCCCGTCAATCACAACCGTACCATTGGGTGTGATGCGCACGGCCTCCTTGATCCAGGCCTGCGCCAACGCCTTGGCACGGGGGAGGCAGACAATGGCAAGGCTCACTTGGGCGTCAGGACGGGCCTTTGTGGAAAAGCCGCGCGCCCTTAGTGCCTCGGCCTCTGGATAGAGACCCTGCACAACGTCAGTTCGGTCCTGCGGCAGGGTGGAAAGGTCTGTTTCACCCGTGGCACCAAATACGCAAATGCGGCCGGTTTCCGGGACAAGCGTGTTGTCACGCAGGAAGGACGAAAGGCGAGAATTCATACCAAGTCAGGGGCGTCCGCCTGTGGCGGATCACTCCTTTTCCATCGTGCATTGCAAGGGGTGTTGATGGCGGCGGGCGAAATCCATGACCTGACCTACCTTGGTTTCAGCGATTTCATGGCTGAACACGCCAACCACGGCGACGCCTTTCTTATGAACGGTCAGCATGATTTCAAACGCCTGCGCATGGGTCATGCCAAAAAACCGTTCCAGAATGTGAACGACGAACTCCATCGGCGTATAGTCGTCGTTCAACAACAGCACTTTGTAAAGTGGTGGGCGCTTCGTCCGCGAGCGGGTCTTGACCGCGATACCGCTGTCATTGTCATCGTCGTTGCCGTCATCGGCCGCCATCATATGCACTTTGGAAAAAGGCTGGGACATCAAGGGCACACTTGGTTTGCTAGGTGAGCGTTCAAGGGCATATATAACCTGTCCTCCGCCCGAGAAAAGAGGCGTGGCCAAAGGGATTTCCAGAATGATGCAGAATCTTAGAACAATCGGCTTTGATGCGGATGACACCCTTTGGCACAATGAGCGGTTTTTCAAGCTGACCCAGCAGCGATTTGCCGATCTATTGGCCGACCATGCAGAGCCGGAACAGCTTGGCACCGCACTGATCGCAGCAGAGCGCCGCAATCTTGGGCACTATGGTTTCGGAATCAAAGGGTTTGTGCTCTCGATGATCGAAACCGCGATCGAGGTCACCGAAGGGCGCGTCCCCGCCTCGGTGATCGCAGAAGTAATACAGGCCGGACGCGAGATGTTGCAGCATCCGATCGAGCTTTTGCCACATGCCCAAGAGACACTGGCCGCTTTTGCCGGGTCCCATCATCTGGTCTTGATCACCAAAGGCGATTTGTTGGACCAAGAGCGCAAATTGGCTCAATCTGGGCTCGGCGATATGTTCGATGCGGTTCAGATCGTCTCTGACAAGACTGTGGCTACCTATGCGGAAGTGTTTGGAAGGACACCTGGTGGTGTAGACGCGGCGATGATGGTTGGGAATTCGATGAAGTCCGATGTCCGTCCTGCCATTGAGGCGGGCGGTTGGGGTGTCTTTGTGCCACAGGACCTGGCCTGGGATTTCGAAAACGCCGAAGCACCCGAAGGTGCGCCGCGCTACCGTGAAATCAGGCACCTGGGTGATTTGCCTGATTTGGTGGCAGAGATCGGATAATGGTTGGCCACATTTCCGCCACAATCGCCGTGATTGCGTGACCGGCTGCCTTACCCCCAAGATGTGGTTTCGACGTTACCAAAATCCTAATAAAATCGTTATAATCTAGTGCTTTATTCGGTGAACTGGATATGGTAACTTAACACTAACCAAGAAGACTATGTCAGCCGGAAAACCGGCGGCGCGAGGCAGAAGAGGCAAGTTAAGTGGCGGGACGGCGCAAGCGGCCGGGCCTATTTGGCCTGTATTTTATGACAGCTGTATGGCTTGCGGTTATTGTACCGCTGAGTGCTGTGGCAGCGCCCTATGCAGCGATGGTGATGGATGCTCGGTCTGGTAAGGTTTTGCACGCGCGCAACGCCGATACGCAGCTGCATCCTGCTTCCTTGACGAAGATGATGACGCTCTACATCGCGTTTGAGGCGGTAGAGAATGGAGAATTGAGCATGGACACGCTGGTTCGTGTGTCCAGGAATGCTGCGGCAGAACCACCTTCCAAGCTAGGTTTGCGTGCCGGTCAAAAAATCAAGTTGCGTTATCTCGTGCGGGCGGCAGCCGTGAAATCAGCCAATGACGCGGCAACTGCGATTGCTGAGGCGATCTCGGGGTCAGAGGCCGCATTTGCGCGTCGAATGAACCGCACGGCAAAAGCGCTTGGCATGACAAGGACGACTTTTAAGAATGCGCATGGGCTGACAGAAACGGGACATATGTCGACCGCTCGGGACATGACCATTCTTGGGCGTCACATGCTGTATGATTACCAGAAGTACTACAATATTTTTCAGCGCCGCAGCACCCATGCCGGGATCAAGGCCGTCAGCAACACAAATCGCCGTTTGTTGGATGCATATGAGGGGGCTGATGGGATCAAAACAGGGTACACGCGGGCGGCAGGGTTCAATCTGGTTGCGTCTGCCCGACGTGGAAATGAACGAATCATTGCGACCGTTTTCGGCGGTAGGTCGACCGCGACACGCAACGCCAGAGTCGCTGAATTGCTGGATATGGGGTTTCGCAGGGCGCCAAGTCGGGTTGCGCTGAAAAAGCCCAGTCTGCCGGTTTATCAAGGCAATCCCAGCACGTCTGGTATTGTGCAGACGGTTGCGAATGCGTCGTCGAATCCGGGAAAAAAGGCGAAATCCATCCGGGTGGCCGCCGCAGCAGTGACAAAAAGCCTGCGGCCGATCGCACGTCCGGGCTCGGTACGGGCTGCTGGGATTTGGGTTGCAGACACCGACGCAGGTCAAACCTTTGCGGATGATCTGAAGGGCATCAGTGATGTCGCCGAGGTCGCTGGCCAACAAGATGCAAGCAGTGCCGCGCCTATCGCGTCTGCCAAACCTCTTGTGCGTCCAGGCGGCTTGGTGCTGGCGGCTCTCGATGAGGGTGCCGCCGGTCCGTTGATGCCGCGTGAGCGCGAGGTTGTGACAAGGCTTTCAACTTCGGGTGCGCAGCATTGGGGCATAAACATCGGGCGTTATACAACAAAGTTTCAGGCCGAATCGGTGTTGATGAAAACCGCTTTGACCGAAGCAACGACGCTTGAAGGGGCCACCCGAAAGGTCGTCAGTCGGGCTGCTGGTCATGATGCCAATTTCCACGGGTTGACCCGCGAACAGGCGGATCTTGCATGCCGCCGACTGCAAGCGCGGCAGATCACCTGTTTTATGGTCGGTCCAAACTAACACCCTGCGTGCGACATCGACGTCGCGGTTCAGCGCGCCATGGGCGGGGCGCTTTGTGTCAGGTCCGACAGAGTGGCCGCTTGATAAGTGTCGGTGATTTTTACTGCAAAAGCCCTTGTTGAGATTTTGTGATTGCCGCTTTCTCAGAGGGCCTTTCCATCGGCCTATGATCATCAGGAGGGCCTGTCAGGATGGGGGGCTACCTTCTTTGTAGGCACAGGTCGTTGCCATGGTGCCGCAGAGCCGGTCGGCGGCCTGTTTTGCCTATGGCAAAAGGCACCCGCCCACCGACCCTGTCACGGTTTAGAGGTTCGGAACCCTGATTTCGCCTTGGCTGATGGCACTTGAGGTGCCAGCAAGCCGAACCCGCACAACCGCGTTGTCATGAACGTCGATCTTCAAGTGAAGAGTACTGGGGCGGCGCATTTCGATGCCTTGATGGAGGGTCAAGCATGTTTCACCTTCGGGTAAGGCGCCTGCCGCATGAAGTTGCGCAGCGAGGATACAGGAGGCAGATCCGGTCGCAGGGTCCTCAAAGATGCCGGTTGTTGGTGAAAACATCCGACCTTGGTAATCCGCGTCCCGCCCGGCTGTATACACGTAGACACTGTCCACGTCACAAACCTGCATCATGTCCGTCCAGGCGGGTTCACAGGGGTGGCTGCGGGCGAGTGCGTCTAGATGTTGCACAGGCACATAGGCAAACCGTGGGCCACCCTGCCAGACACCTGGGTGATGGCCTTGAAATTGGAGATCGGACACGTCAAGTCCAATCGCCTTTGCCATCACCTCCTCGTCAGCTGTCCTGGCATTGGGGACGCCGTGTGGAACGACGGGGGCCGTCAATTCTGCGGTGATCTTCCCATCTTTTCGCATGACGGCAACGGGGACGAGGCCTGCAACCTCTTCAAGTCGGATTTCTGTTTCAAAATCGCCCGTTGGGAATGCATCCGTTGCCAAGTGAATTGCGCAACCAATGGTTGGATGACCCGCAAATGGGATTTCTGACGTGGGAAAAAAGATCCGAACCTTGGCGGTGTTGGCCGGGTTGTCCGGGGTCTGAACAAAGATGGTTTCCGACAGGTTGAATTCTCTGGCCATTGTCTGCATGGCGGCGTCGCTGAGGCTATCGGCATTCAAGACAATGGCCAGGGGATTTCCTGCAAATGGTTGATCTGTAAAGACATCGCAGGTGACGAAGGGTAGGGTGGCTGGCAAAGTGCTCTCCAGTGGGACGTGTCTAGGATTTGTTTTGTGTTGCGACCTGTCTCTGCGCTGTGTCATTTGTCTGTCTGTTTGGTCGCTCCATCTCATGACACTGAGCTGACCGACGCGAAGGGCCTCAAAAAGGGCATGTTCACACCTGCCCACAGCTGTAAAGACCAATTCTGTAATATGCAAAGAGCCTGCGTTTGGCGGTGTGGCCGCGCGATCCGTTGTGAGCGTTCTGTATCGTGTTCTGCCTGCGCTGCGGTAGTGTGAGAGCTCATTCGAGCGGGCTTACGTCCGCGTCGTGCAGTGGTCTTTCCAAGACGGTGTTGTCGCATTTCTGCGACGAAGGGCCAGTGGCCCCTAAACCTTTGCTGGATCAATCCTCCGGACATTTTCTGGAATTGACCATGGTCCGATGCTTTGTCTTGGCGCCACCCTGAAAAACAGGCTGCTGCGTTGCAAACATCACAAGTGTCTGCGGGGCTTACGATCATGCAACATGGGTTCAGGTCGGATGATCCGCGGATCAGAACGCAGCCGCCAGTAGATCGCGTGTATAGTCGGTTTGCGGATTGTCGAACAGGTCTTCGGCAGTGCCGGTTTCCACCACATCGCCCTGCTTCATCACAATCACCTTGTGCGACATGGCCCGAACCACCTTGAGGTCGTGTGAGATGAAGACATAGGCGAGGTCATATTTCCGTTGTAGCTTACGCAGCAAATCCACAATCTGAACTTGTACCGTCATATCCAGTGCAGAGGTCGGTTCGTCCAGGACCACCAGTTTGGGCCTTAAGATCATCGCGCGGGCAATCGCGATTCGCTGGCGTTGGCCTCCTGAAAACTCATGCGGATAGCGATGCATCGTTGCTGGGTCGAGGCCAACTTCGGTCATGACTTCTGTGACCAGCTCCCTCGGGCTGCGCCCATCGGGGCTGCCGTGTACACCAAGGCCCTCGGCTATGATCTGTTCGCAGGTCAGACGCGGGCTGAGACTGCCAAATGGATCCTGAAAGACGATCTGCATGTCCTTGCGCAATCGGCGCAATTCACGCGTGGACCGCTTTCGCACATCTTTGCCCAGAAATGAGATCATCCCATCAGAGCCAATCAGCCGCATCAAGGCCAGTGCAAGAGTTGTCTTTCCGGATCCGGACTCCCCCACAATACCAATCGTCTCGCCGGCGCGGACGGTCAAAGTGGCGTCGTTGACCGCTTTTACGTGCCCGACGGTGCGTTTCAGAAAGCCGCGTTGAATGGGGAACCAGATTTTTAGGTTCTCGGTACGCGCCACCTCGGCTGCGGCTTCGGGCACCGGATCAGGTGCGCCGGTTGATTCCGCACTGATGAGCAGGCGCGTGTATTCATGCCGAGGATTGGCAAAGATTTCGGCTGTGGGTCCGGACTCGACGATTATACCATCTTTCATGACGCAGACCCGGTCAGCAATCTTGCGCACAATGCCCAGGTCATGGGTGATGAAAAGAAGGCTCATTTCTTCAGTGGTTTTCAACTCGGCCAAAAGATCGAGGATCTGCGCCTGAATGGTCACGTCCAAGGCCGTGGTGGGTTCGTCTGCAATCAAAAGATCCGGACCGTTCGCCAGCGCCATTGCGATCATTACACGCTGCCGCTGCCCCCCTGACAATTGGTGCGGATAGGCACCAAGGCGTGTTTCCGGATCGTGGATGCCAACTTTGGCCAAAAGATCGATGATCTGTTCGCGCGCCGCATCCCCTGTGACCGATTGGTGCAACTCCAGACTTTCTGCCAGCTGTTTTTCCAGAGTGTGCAGCGGATTGAGCGAGGTCATAGGCTCTTGAAAGATGAAGGAAATGTCGTTTCCACGCACCCGTCGCAGGGTCGTGTCATCGGCACCGATCATCTCTTGTCCCGCGTATTTCACAGAGCCGGACACACGCGCGCTGTCACCCAGCAGCGAGACCGTGCTTAGGGCTGTGACCGACTTGCCAGAGCCGGATTCACCCACCAGTGCGACCGTCTCACCATGCTTGACGGTAAAGCTGACACCGTTCACGGCAGTTGACTCGGCCCCGTCCTGTCGAAACGCAACCCGCAGGTTCTTCACATCAAGTGTCACACTCATTGAAAGGTCTTTCTGGGGTCAAAAGCGTCGCGGACGCCCTCAAAGATGAATACAAGGAGCGACAGCATGAAAGAGAACACAAAGAACGCGGTAAACCCAAGCCACGGCGCCTGCAGGTTTTGTTTGCCCTGAAGCGTCAACTCTCCGAGTGATGGTGCCGAAGAGGGCAGCCCGTAACCAAGAAAGTCGAGACTGGCGAGACCCGCGATCGTCCCGGTGACAATGAATGGCAAAAAGGTCAGCGTGGCGACCATGGCGTTGGGCAACATGTGGCGGAACATGATGGTCCAGTTGCTGACACCCAATGCTTTGGCGGCGCGGACATATTCCAGGTTGCGTGCTCTTAGGAACTCGGCGCGCACGACCCCGACCAGCCCGGTCCAGCCGAACAGCACCATGAGAAAAACCAACAACCAGAAGCTGCGCCCGAGAATCGCAAAGACGATGATTATGATGTAGAGCGATGGTGTCGCGCCCCAGATCTCGATGATCCGCTGAAAGATCAGGTCAAGCCAGCCACCAAAATAGCCCTGCACAGCGCCTGCGATGATCCCGATGACTGACGCCAGGGTCGTGACGATCAAGGTAAACATGATTGACAGTCGAAACCCATAGATAACCCGCGCAACAACATCACGCTTGGTGTCGTCCGTGCCCAGCCAGTTTTGCCTGTTTGGCGGCAGGGGTGCGGCGCCCGGGCGGTCTACTGGGGTATCGTAGCTGTAAGGGATCACTGGCCAAATCATCCACCCCTTGTCGAAATCACCTATCGGTGTCCCACCATCGTTGACCAGCTCGATAAGGCCCTCTGGATCGTCAAAGCACTCTTCCAATCCACCGGTGCGGATCAGGCATTTGACCTCTGGATCGCGATAGGCGGCTTCGGTTCGAAAATCTCCGCCAAATTCCGTTTCAGCGTAGAAGTTGAACACAGGCGTATAGTAATCGCCGCGATAATTCACGAGGATCGGTTTGTCATTGGCGATGAACTCGGCAAAGAGTGACAGGCCAAACAGAACCAGAAAGATGATCAGTGACCAGAAGGCGCGGCCGTTCTTGCGGAAGTTCGCCCATCGGCGCTGATTTAGCGGTGAAAGTGTAAACCAGCCGCGTTTTGGTTCGGTGAAAGAGCCGACCTTGGCACCGGGCGTATCAGGTTGTGCAACCATGCTCAGCCCTCCCGGCTTTCAAAGTCGATCCTGGGATCAACGACCACGTACATCAGGTCTGACAAGATACCGACCACCAAACCGATAAGACCAAAGGCAAAGAGGGTGCCGAAAATGACCGGGTAATCGCGCGCCACGGCCGCTTCGAAACCCATGCGACCCAACCCATCAAGAGAAAAGATCGTTTCGATGATGATACTGCCACCAAAGAACACGCCGACGAAAACGGCTGGAAAGCCTGCGATTACAATCAGCATGGCGTTGCGGAACACATGTCCGTAAAGCACCCGGCTTTCCCTCAGCCCCTTGGCGCGGGCGGTCATCACATAGTGTTTCTTGATCTCGTCAAGAAAGCTGTTCTTGGTCAGCAGTGTCAGCGTGGCAAAGGCCGAGATGGTGGATGCCAGCACCGGCAAGGTGATGTGCCAGAAGTAATCAAGCACCTTTCCGACCAGGCTCAGATCTTCCCAGTTTTCAGAGACCAACCCCCTGAGTGGAAAGATCTGCAAATAGGATCCGCCGGCGAACAGGATCAGCAGCAAAATTGCAAAGAGGAACCCCGGTATCGCATAGGCCACGATGATCACACCAGAGGTCCAGGTGTCAAAGGTCGTGCCGTCTCGCACCGCTTTGCGAATGCCCAAAGGGATCGATACGGCATAAGCGATCAGCGTGGACCACAGACCCAGAGTGATCGACACCGGCATTTTTTCCATCACCAGATCAAACACACTGATCGATCGGAAGTAGCTTTCGCCAAAATCGAGCCGCATGTAGTTCCACATCATGTTCAGGAACCGTTCCAGCGGCGGTTTGTCAAAGCCGAACTCTTTCTCAAGCTCTTCTATGAACTCCTTGGGCAACCCCCGCGCACCGACGTATTCGCTGTCGGACCCAAAGGTCTCTTCTCCGACGCCGGCATCATTGCCGTCCCCTGAAAAGCCCGAGAATACGTCTCCTTCGCCCTGCATCTGCGCCAGCACCTGTTCCACAGGGCCGCCGGGCACAAATTGCACAAGGGTGAAGTTGATGATCATGATCCCAAGCAGGGTGGGGATCACAAGTAGCAGTCGTCGCAGGATATAGGCGCCCAATGGTCTGTTACCTCAGCGCGCCAGAGGCCTTGAGCGCCTCTTGCTTTTCCTCATTGATCCACCAGAAGTCGCGTACACCAAGTGCATAGGCGGGAAGATCGTCGGGCCGTTCGTACATATCGTAGTAGGCCACCCAATAGGCCGGTACGTAACCGGCATGGGCGATGATACGTTCGTAGCGCAAAGCGCGGTCGAGGGCCGTCAGCGCGGTGAGTTCTTCTTCGCGCGATTGCGCCTCGAGGGCGGCGTCGATGATTGCATCCACCATCGGGCTGCGCAGAGCCGCAGGATTGTAGGACGAAACCTCGGCTGTTTCCGCTCCGAAAAGCTGTTTCAGGCCGGTTCCAACCGTGGCAAACGTCAGGATACGTGTGTTGATCAGGTCATAGTCCTTGTCGAGGAACCGCTGTTGTCCTTGGGCACTGTCGACCTTGTCATCGTTGATGGCGATTCCCCAATCGCGGAGCGTGTTGGCATATGTTTCGATCATCGCTTGTCGGGTGTCATCCCAGCTGGACAGCACAAGGAAATCAAGCGACATTTGCACGCCCTCGGCGTTGACCATCTTGCCTTCGTCATTGACCGCCCAGCCCTCGGCCTCAAGCATTTTCAGGGCAGTGCGCTTGTTGCGCCGGTCGATAGGGTTCGATGCGCGTGAGGTGTGGGGCATCACGACCTCGCTGGTCAGGACCTCGGCTGGAACCACATCCCCCAAAGATTTCAGGAACTCGAGCTCTTTGCCTTCCGGCACACCTTCGGCCATCCACTCTTGGTTTTCCACGAACGAGTTGCGCTGTGTTGTCAGGTCAAACTGCAGCGATTCCTTTGTCCATTCGAAGTTGAACGCCAACGACAGCGCATGGCGAATGTTGCGGTTGTCCAGAGGGGCGCGCAGGGTGTTGAAAATCATGCCGCTGTTGTTGGGGGCGGTGCCGTCTGCGATTTCTTCACGCACGACGTCGCCCTTGTTGATTGCCGGAAAATCGTAGCCCGTGGCCCACCGCTTGGTCGAACCTTCAGAGCGGAACGTGTAGATACCTGCCTTGAAAGCCTCAAATTCTGCGGTTGCATCCGCAAAATATTCGATCCGGATCCTGTCGAAATTGAAGCGGCCGACGTTGGCGGGGTGATCCCAACCCCAATAGTTCGGGTTGCGTTCATAGACGACGTAGCGGTTGAATTCATAATCTCCGACCTGATATGGGCCCGATCCCATCGGCGACAGGGTCGAAGGCTCGTCCAGCCGTTCGCCGGTTTCCTTGTACCATGCCTCGGACAAAATCGGGGTCCCGCCGACCTGGCTGATCAGTGACCGGCGCGAGATGCCGTCGACGAATGTGTATTTCAGCGTGTGATCGTCGATTACCTCTACGCCCTCGATTCGTTCGCTGACTGATCGGGCATAGGACCGAATGCCCTGTTCAAGGAACAGATTGTGTGTGAAGGCCGCATCCTGTGCCCGCAACGGCGACCCGTCGCGAAAGACGACGTCGTCGCGCATGTGAAAGACACACCACCGCTTGCTTTTGGGATATTCCACTTCCTTTGCGATCAAACAGTAAGCGTCTGTCAGGGAATCGGCCGGGGCGCCACCGCCCCAAGGCATTTCTGCAAACAGCGCCTCGCCCACAACTGCCGATGATCCCTCGGCATTGCCGCGCCATGCCCAACGGTTGAAGCCGTCAAAGGTCCCGCGCGCGCTCACGGTGATCTCGCCACCTTTAGGGGCGTTTGGATTGACGTAGTCGAAGTGTTTGTAGTCCGCCGGATAGGTCAGATCACCGAAAAAAGAATAGCCATGTGACCGAATGAGATCGTCTTCGCTGGCGTAGACATATGTGCCCGTCCCCCCTGCGCCGATTGCCAAGGCGCTGGCGCCCATCAGACGCAAAGCGCCGCGGCGGTCGAACATGGGTCCCTGAATCCTGAAGGTTTTTTCGGTCATGTGGGCCTCTCTAGAGTCGGGTTGCTTCGCTGTCATCTTTGTCAAGTTAGGCTAAATTGCCAGACTGCCCATATTCAAGGTGCGAATTTGTGATGCAGGCGTGAAGATTGCGTGTGCGCATAAAAAAAGCCGCCCGGTTGGGCGGCTTTGCTCAAAGCTTTGGTCGTTCGCGCGTCAGTTACCGATCGTTTCCAGGTAGGCGATCAGGTTCACGCGGTCGGATTGCTTTTTCAATCCGCCGAAGCTCATTTTGGTTCCGGGGGCATATTTCTTGGGGTTTTCAAAAAAGCCGTTCAATTCGTCGTAGCCCCAATTGTCGGCAACTGCGACCAATGCACCCGAATAGCCATAGCCATCGACAGACCCAACAGCCCGGTCGACCACACCGTAGAGGTGAGGACCGGTGCCATTCACACCGTCTTCAAGTTTGTGGCATGACTTGCACTTTCCAAAGACCTTTGCGCCCTTTTCGGGGTCGGCTGAGGCAAGCAAAGCCACCAGGTCGACCTCTTCAGCCTCTTCCTCTTCGGCTTCGGGTTCTTCGACCTCGATTACATAGGCCTGTGCGTGGTCACCGTATCCGTGCCCGCCGCCGGTATGGTAAAGCTCTTCGGCTGCCCATTTACCCAGCAGGAAAACAAGAAATGCACCGCAGAAGCCGCCGAGCGCCTTGGTGAGTGTCATCGTGTCAAACATCGTTGGCGTGTCCAAGATTAGATAGCTTTCAACGCGGCTGTCTACGGGTTCCCTCTTGCCAAGGCAAGGTGTAGAAAGCGCGACCAAACGCCCGCCCAGGCTATTATTTGAGGACACGAGTGATGAAACAGCGTATCGCTTTCCAGGGAGAACTGGGTGCCTATGGCCATGAAGCCTGCCAGAAGGCGCGACCCGGCATGGAACCGTTTCCCTGCAGGACGTTCGAAGATGTGGTGTCAGCGGTTCGGACGGGTGAAGCCACTCTTGCGATGCTGCCAGTCGAGAATACCACCTATGGGCGAGTGGCGGACATTCACACTCTGTTACCCCAATCGGGTCTGAAGATTGTTGACGAGGCGTTTGTCCGGGTGCGCATCAGTCTGATGGCAAACCCTGGCGTCAGCCTTGATGAGATCAAGGTGGCGCGGGCACATCTTGTTCTGCTCCCACAGGCGAGGTCATTTCTCAAGCGTCACGATATCACTCCTGAAGCGGCGGTGGACAGCGCAGGGGCTGCAGCGGCACTTGTTCAGACGGGAGACCGCGACATCGGGGTCTTGGCGAGTGCTGTCGCTGCCAAGATCTATGGTCTGGATATTCTTGCAAATCATATCGAAGATCAGGATACGAACACGACACGTTTTCTTATCATGTCGCCCACGGCGGACCATGACCGCCGTGGCGCCCACGGCATGATGACGAGTTTCGTTTTCCAAGTCCGCAACTTGCCAGCTGCGCTGTTCAAGGCCATGGGGGGGTTTGCCACCAATGGAGTGAACATGACCAAGTTGGAAAGCTACATGGTTGGTGGGTCCTTTACGGCGACGCAGTTTTACGCGGATATTGAGGGCCATCCAGATGACCCCGACGTGCGCAGAGCGATGGAAGAGTTGGATTACTTCACTGATATGCTGGACATTCTGGGCGTTTACCCGCGTGATCCGGGGCGCGATTGATCTGCCACATTGTGCGGCTGCGCCGCGCAGGATGTCTCGGCCCCTTTGTTGTGCGGGGCCTCGGCGCGTTTTGGTCATGTGATACGAAAAGTTGGGCGATGATGCCAAATCAGTCCTGGCGCTGCCTGTCCAGAGATGTTGGCGACACTGGCCTTGGGGGCAATCCTGAGAAGGACAGACACAGGACTGATGATCGTAGCGCCCCTTGGGCCAATGGATCCGCATCTTGCATGATCACGGCTTGATCGGCCGCAGTCGCCGACTTCGGCCGGATCAGCACCTCTTTTTCGCACATCATGGGGTCTGTTGCGCAGGGACATTGATCAGAAACATACCTGCCAAGTGGCAGCCACGAGCCACGGGGCTGGCACTCTGTTCAATCGCATCTCTCATATTGGTGAATTCCACTACTTTGCGGGGTCTCATGGAGCGAGGATGCGGCAAGGTGAACTGGGGTTTCACAGTGCCAAAATGGCGCCTGACACACCGGCAATGAGAGCCTTCTTGGGGGATGCATGACGGTGACGCGGGGGCTGTCTCGGTTGCAGGGCGTGTCATCAGATCGTTCTGGGCAGCTGCGTTTCACTCCAGACCGGAGTGACGCTTCCGGTGCTGAGCAAGGCACCTCGTCCAAAGCGCATTCGAACGCTTTATTACAGACGGAATGTGAACGTTCGTCCGTGTTGCCGTGCTGCATGTTGCCGCGACAAAGCTAAACATCGGCTGAAAGTCCCTGTGTCGCACTGTCTGAAGCTGTCTCTTCGCGGGTTCCTGTTGCGATCCAGGCCAAGCTCAGTGGGCGACCGCAGAAAAGTGCCTGAATGGATCACATGGATCTTTGAACGGATGTCTCCCTCGGGCCCGTTTCGAGCGCGTTTCACATTTTGGCATGCGATGCGCTTTTCGAAGATGCCGGCTGGTGTATGGAATCCAACGCGTCTCTGGCAGAAGTGGGCCTATTGTTCCGGATGAAGGACACATCGGGGGGGTTCCCATCGCTGGACACCCAAGAGGTACGGACTGCGGGTGGTGGGAGTGCGGCGCCGTGATCCTCGGAGGCGGCTTGGGGTCCGCGCTGTCTTTGATGGACGTGGGGCGATTTGCGCAGATTCTGGACTATGCGCCGCGTTTTGACCACAGCCGACTGCGGGCTTGGCAGGAGGCTCCTTGGGTGAACTGACCTCGTTCACGGGGGGCGGGCCGGGTGTTATTGGCTGGCCGGGCGATCCGTCGCCCGGCCATTGAAGATCAGCTTAAGGCGTCATTGCACCGTTCGCAGACATCTGGGAAGTCATGGGTGCCGACATCTGGCAAGATCTTCCAACAGCGCTGGCATTTGCGTCCCTTGGCTTTTTCGAAGACAACGCCGATGCCCGGGATTTCGGGCAGGCGGAAGGCTTCGGCCGGCATCGGGTCGGCGGTCAGCGCAATGGCCGATGTGATGCAGATATCGTCAAACGCAACGGATTGCAGCGTAGTGAGCATTTCCGCATCGTCGACAAAGACCGTCGGTGCTGCTTCAAGCGAGGCGCCGATGACCTTGTCTGTTCTTTGAACCTCAAGCGCGGCTGTCACCACGCGTCTGGCGGTGCGGATCTGCGCCCATTTTGCGGCCAAAGGCTCATTCAGCCATTCAGTGGGCGTCACGGGGAAGTCCTGCAGGTGCACCGAACTGTCGTCACCGGGAAAACGTTCAAGCCAGACCTCTTCCATCGTGAAGACCATGACGGGCGCAAGCCATGTCGTGAGACGGTGGAAGAGGATGTCCATCACGGTCCGTGCCGCGCGGCGGCGCAACGTGTTGCCATCGCAATACAGCGCATCCTTTCGGATGTCGAAGTAGAAGGCCGACAGGTCGACCGTGGCAAAATTCAAGACGGCCTGGACCACGCCCTGAAAGTCGAACGCAGCAAAGCCGGTGCGCACCTTGTGGTCAAGTTCTGCCAGTCGGTGAAGGACCCATTGTTCCAACTCGGGCATCTCGGCTGGCGCGACCCGGTCTGCTTCGGTGAAGGCGCCAAGGGCCCCGAGCATGTAGCGCAGCGTGTTTCGGAGACGGCGATAGCCATCCGCCGTGCCTTTCAGGATTTCAGGCCCGATCCGCTGATCGGCGGTATAGTCGGTTTGTGAAACCCAAAGACGCAGAATATCGGCGCCATATTGTTTGACCACATCATCCGGCGCAATGGTGTTGCCGATTGACTTGGACATTTTAAAGCCCTTGGCATCCAGCGTCATCCCATGCGTCACCACGTTGCGATAGGGCGCGCGGCCCAGCGTGCCACAGGCCTGCAGAAGTGAACTGTGGAACCACCCGCGGTGCTGGTCCGTTCCCTCCATGTAGACATCTGCCACGCCGTCCTGTGTTCCATCATCGCGGTCGCGCAGAACAAATGCGTGGGTCGAGCCGCTGTCAAACCAGACATCCAGGATGTCAAACACCTGATCATAGGCATCGACGTCTACCAGTCCCCCAAGGAAACGTTCCTTGGCGCCTTCGGCATACCAGGCATCTGCGCCCTCGGTTTCGAAGGCTTCGCTGATGCGTGCGTTGACCTCGGGATTGCGCAGAAGGAAATCGTGATCTGTTGGCAGCGCGCCTTTCCTTGTGAAGCAGGTCAGCGGCACACCCCAGGCGCGCTGGCGCGACAGAACCCAGTCTGGACGGGCCTCCATCATCGAGTAAAGGCGGTTACGGCCCGACTGGGGTGTCCATGTGACGTTGTCGATCTCGGTCAGGGCGCGTTCGCGGATCGTTGTGCCAAAGGTGTCTTGGCCGTCACCGACCGGGCGATCAATGGCAGCAAACCACTGCGGCGTGTTGCGGTAAATGATCGGAGCCTTGGAGCGCCAGCTGTGTGGATAGCTGTGCTTGATCTTGCCACGCGCGAGCAGGCCTCCGACCTCGGCCAGCTTGTCAATGATCACCTTGTTTGCGTCGCCCTCTTTGCCTTTGCGGGACAGGATATATTTCCCGCCAAAGAAGGGCAGATCCGCGCGAAAACCACCGTCATCCATGACATTGTAGGTGATCACCTGATCCAGCATGCCCAGATCGCGGTAGAGCTCATATTCCTCCATACCGTGGCTGGGCGCGCAATGCACAAAGCCCGTGCCCTCGGTGTCGGTCACAAAGTCGGCAGCGCGAAAATCGCGGATGTCGTCCCATTCCCCGTTTGCGCCCTCGGCCCCGGCAAGAGGGTGGGCAAGGCGCAGGCCGCCCAGTTCTTCCGCGGTCACGTCTCTGACACGGATGTATTGACCGTCTTCGAGGCGCGCCCGTTTGAAGACATCCGCCGCCAGATTGTCGGCCAGCAGAAATTTGTCGCCCACCTCGGCCCAGCATTCGTCGGGTGTTCCGGTCACTTCATACAGACCATAGGCAATGTCCGGGCCGTAGACGACGGCCTTGTTTGACGGGATTGTCCAAGGCGTGGTGGTCCAGATAACGACCTTGGCGTCTTGCAGGGCGGCGCCCTCCGTGACCACCGTGAACTTCACCCAGATCGTAGAGCTTTCCTTGTCGTGGTACTCGACCTCTGCCTCGGCCAGCGCGGTTTTTTCAACCGGCGACCACATCACGGGTTTTGAGCCCTGGTAGAGCGTGCCGTTCATCAGGAACTTCATGAACTCTTCGGCGATGACCCGCTCGGCGTGGAAATCCATCGTCAGATAGGGATTTTCCCAGTTCCCGGTGATGCCAAGACGCTTGAATTCGGCGCGTTGAACATCCACCCAGCCCTCTGCGAATTTGCGGCACTCGGCGCGGAATTCGTTGATTGGCACAGCGTCCTTGTTCTTGCCCTTTTTGCGATACTGCTCTTCGATCTTCCACTCGATCGGCAGACCATGGCAGTCCCATCCCGGCACATAGCGCGCGTCATAGCCCATCATCTGATGGGAGCGCACGATCATGTCCTTGATCGTCTTGTTCAACGCATGGCCAATGTGCAGGTGGCCGTTGGCATAGGGTGGGCCGTCGTGCAGGGTAAAGGGCTTTCGATCTGCGCTGCGTTCGCGCAGGCGGTCATAGACGCCGATCTTTTCCCAGCGCTCCAGCCACATGGGCTCGCGCTTGGGCAGACCCGCGCGCATTGGAAAATCGGTTTTTGGCAGGTTTAGCGTGTCTTTGTAGTCAGGCGTGTCGGCGCACATCTGGGGCGTCCTTTGAAAGGTATGTCGTCTGTCAGAAGCTGTGGAGCGGCGCGGCGGTCCATACGCCTTGTCCCGGCGGCTCGTTGGTCAGAGCGCCGGGCATGTAATTCGAATGATGATGGCGAGGCGGTGCATCATGACGCGTGGTATAGAGCGGACATGGCGGGCCGTAAAGAGGTTGGGATGTCTGAGTGTCGGTGTGACCTTCTGCACCCGCGGGCCCCTGGCCCTACAACGGCAGCCATCCTCAAGGCGTCGATGTTCACCGGGGACCACAGCAAAGCTGCGTCAAAGGCGCATTTGCCGCATGATCTTGTCGCCTCGGACCGTTAGGGTGACGAAAAGCAAGGAACTCTTTGATGGCGCCACTGCCCTCCAAGTTCGACATCACCCGCCCGGACATTGAGCGGGTCGTCGCGGTCTTTTATGCCGCGGTCCGGGCGCACCCGATGCTTGGGCCGGTATTTGCTGTGCACATAAGCGATTGGCCAAAGCACGAAGCCAAGGTGGCGAACTTCTGGGCCAACGCAATCCTGTATGAGCGCAGTTATGACGGGAATCCGGCGCAGGTGCATCAGCGGGCGGAAAATGTCCGGCCTGGCATGTTCGAAAGCTGGCTTGCAGTGTTCGATCAGACGCTGCAAACCGAACTGCGCCCGGAACAGGCCGCAGCCTGGAGCGCTTTGGCTCATCGTATCGGGGGAAGTTTGCGGGCCAGCGTCGTGGATCGAGACCGACTTGCCGGAGGGATCCCGAAACTGCGTTAGACCAGGCCCGAGACAAGTCATCACGCGGGTGCAACAGTGACAGCCCGCCAACAGGATGCAGGAGGAAACACATTGTCATCATTGCGCATTGCCGTCGCAGGTGCCGGGGTTGGTGGTTTGGCTGTAGCTGCAGGTCTGGCGCGCGCGGGGCATCGTATTCAGATCTTTGACCGTTTCCAGGCCCCTGCACCTGTTGGTTCTGGGCTGGTTATCCAACCCGTCGGGCAATCGGTGCTGCAGGCGCTGGGCGTGCTGTCCGATGCGCAGCACCTTGCCAATCCGATACGGCGCATGATCGGCCATGAGGCCAACACTGGAAGGCGGGTGTTGGATGTAACTTACGCGCCTCGGGTCGGGTTGGGGATCCATCGGGCCGCCTTGTTTGACATCTTGTTGAAGGCAGCGGTCGCGGCAGGGGTCGTTCTGCAAACCGGGCACGAGGCGCAGGCCGTCGACGGATCGTTCATTCGATTTGCCGATGCGCTGCCTGCGGGACCATTTGATCTGATCGTCGATGCCTGTGGTGCGGGTTCGCCCTTGTCGCCGATGCGGTCTGCCGATTTGCCATATGGGGCGCTGTGGGCCACGATCGATTGGCCGGCTCAGACTGAATTGAGCCAAGATCATCTGCGGCAGGTCTATCGTCGCGCCGATCGGATGATGGGGGTGTTACCGATCGGGCGCGAGCCGGGTCAAACCGGTCAGAGAACCGCGATTTTCTGGTCTCTGCCCCGAACTGCGTTTGATAACTGGCGCGAGGCTGGATTGAAGGCCTGGCGGGAGGAAGCTTTGCAGTTTTGGCCGGAATTCCAACCCTTTGCAGATCAGATTGTCGACCCGGATCAGTTTGCTATGGCGCGGTATGCGCATGGGACCCTGCGGCAGGTTACGGCCCCGGGTCTTGCGCATATTGGTGATGCTGCGCACCGCGCCAGCCCGCAGCTTGGGCAGGGGGCCAACATGGCATTGCTGGACGCGCTGGCGCTGATCCGCGCATTGGACCGGGCCGAGAGCCACGTGCCGGTGGCGCTGCAATGGTACGGACAGGCACGTAAATGGCACGTGCGCAGTTATCAGGCAATCAGTCGTTTGTTTACGCCGCAGTTTCAGTCCGACAGCCGCCTGCAGCCCTGGCTGAGGGATCGTATCCTTTTCCCCCTGTCTCAAGTGCCGCCCCTGCCGCGCATTCTGACGCGGTTGGTTTGTGGTGATCTGCTGGCGCCGATGCCATCGCTGGATCGGGACAGTTTTCGTCGTCTCTCGCGGTGATCGGTTCCAATCTGGTGGTGGCAAATTGCCGTGGTTTCATGGATCGGCGGGAGTGCTCGTTTACGCTGAGCACTCTATGGCTGGATTTTCGCGTCGCGCGGTCGGATGACGGCCATGTCTTGACGCTGCGCGCCGGATCATGATGCGGGCTTGTTTTGTGGTCCACCTGTGAAAAGTCCGCCTAAAGCAGCGCTGATGATCCCGCGCACCGATGGTCGTTTTGTGCGATTGAAAGGCAGCGGTCTGCAAACCTCTATCGCGGCGACGCCAACGCGCGCTGTCAAAGCACCGTTTACGAGCCCTTCCCCGAACCGGCGCGACAACTTGCTCAGCAGGCCGCCGCCAAGGATCGGTTCCAGCATGTCGTCGCCGATTGCCACCGCACCAGTCGCGACCAGATGCGCCATCACGGCGCGTGTCAGCCGCCAGCTTCCCAAAGTGCCTGACCGCCCGCCATAGACTTCGGCGACGCGCCGTATCATGCGGATATTGGCGGTCAGGGCGGCGACCACATCTGCCAGCGCCATTGGCACCAACGCCGTGACAGTGGCGACGTGTCGCGCGGCGGCTTCGACCTCTTGTCGGGCGGCTGCGTCCAGAGGGGCGAGCACCTCTGTTTCGGCGACCCCCAACAGGCTTGAGGCATCGAATTGATCGGGACCAAGTTCTGCCAGGCGCTGCCGGCCCCAGCGTGTTTCCTCGCGGCCTCGGTAAAGGCGGTCGAGGTCAGCGATTACCCGGCGCGCCTCTCCGAGGTTGTCGCTTACAAGCGCCTCTGATGCAGCGCGGTGCAAGGCATCGACGCGCGACAGGCGCGCAAAGACCGCCAACTCGCGCACTGTGATCATCAATGCGATCAGCACGAACAGACCGATCAGCCCGGTGACCCCATACCCCAGCCAGGGTGTCTGTGCGATGAGGCCGGTTACAAAAGTCCATGCCGAAATCGAGACAAGCGCCCCCAACAGCGCCATCAAGGACCCCCAAAACCAACGGGCCAGCCGAGACGGTCTGCGCGCTGCGAACATGGCGGCGGATTCCATGGCTCGACCCTGGGCGACCGGGAGGGCAGACTCCTCTGGCACTGGGGGGGCTTCGGCCGGGGTGATCGCGTCTGTGGCGCCGTCAAGGTCAATCAGAACCGGGCCTGTCTTGTCGTTCATGATGACGTCCTTTCCCATCGGTAGCGGATGTCGGGCATTTTTTCGTCATTACCGGTGCCATCGGTGCGTGTCACTTCGCGAAAGCCGTGGCGCAGGTAAAAGCGCTGGGCCGCGTAATTGGCCTGAAAGGTCCACAGACAGAGCCTGTCTGACCTGGATTTGGCAGCCGATATCAGACGCGAGCCAAGGCCCCGACCGCGTGAAGCCGACGAGACATAAAGCGCGTTCACCTCGGTTTCATCTTGCGCCAGGAACGCTCGGACCGAAGGGGTCTCGGCCACGGTCACCCAGCCTTTGTCGATCATCCTTCCCGCGAAAGACAGGTCCTCGGCCCGTGTGTGGATGCGGGGCATCCAGGCTGTCGTATCGATGAATTCAGACAGGATCGCGCCGATGGCACCCGCATCGGTGGATCGGGCGGGACGCAAAAAAACGGTCACAAGCGGTCTCCGATCAGGAACTGCGCAGCACGGTCCAGTCGGATGTGTGGAGGCCCTTCGCCGGGGCGCAGGCTGAGTGGTGCGGGGGCAAACCGCATGATGGAGTAATCCCCGTCCAGCCATTCCGATGCGCCGTCGCGGGCCGGTCCAAGAACCGCGTTTGGATCGTCAGGCAGCAGTCCGGGAAACAAGGCTGCATCGCGGTTGCTTTCCAGCAACCGCCCGCGAACCAGATCCAATGTCCGGCCCTTGTGTCGGCGGGTTTCTTCGACTGTTGTTCTTAGCGCTGCGAGCGACATCGCAGTTGTCTGTGCGCCAGAAAACTGCGCCCGGTCTCGGGCATCACGGGTCAGCGCCTCCATGATGGCGGTCAGCCGGCCGTGCTGGCGGTGATGCAGGTGATCGGCCTTGGTTGCGGCAAACAGGATTCTGTCGACGCGGCGGCCCATCAGGAGTTGGGTCAAAAAGGCATTTCTGCCGGGTCTGAAGGCACCAAGAATGTCACGCATGGTGTGGCGCAGATCCTCGACTGCTGCGGGGCCCTTGTGGAGGGCCCCAAGCGCATCAACCAGCACGACTTGCCGGTCCAGGCGTGCGAAATGTGCGCTGAAGAAGGGCTTTACGACACGCGATTTATAAACCTCATACCGCCGCTCCATTTCACGCCAGAGGGATCCGCGCCGAGCGGCCTTACGGCCTGGCAAAGGCGCAAACGTCAGAACCGGTGACCCAGCCAGGTCGCCCGGCAAAAGAAATCGACCCGGCGTGCAATCTGAAAAGCCGCTGTCACGGGCAGTGGTCAGATATGCGGTAAAGGCAGAGGCCAAGGCCTGTGCGCGCGGTTCGTCAAGCTGGGCGTCGACGTCTTCAGCCTGCCCCAGGGCAAGGTAGTCCTCGGCGCAGGTGCGCGTCTTCATCCGGTTCAGAATGTCGTCGGACCACTGGGCGTAACTTTTCTCGAGCAGTCCGAGATCAAGCAGCCATTCACCCGGGTAATCCACAATGTCGAGGTGAACCGTGCGCGGCCCCTGCATCCCGGACATCAGCCCGTTTGGCTGCACCCGCAGGGACAACCGTAGCTCGGAAACGGTGCGCGTGCTTTCGGGCCAGAACGGATCTGACGCGGTCAGTGCCGCCAGGTGCTGTTCGTACTCGAACCTCGGGATCGTGTCATTCGGCTGCGGTTGTAAAAAAGCCGCGTGGATGCGCCCGTCTGAGGCGGCCAGAAGTTGTGGCATCCGCCCCCGGTTCATCAGATTTGCAAGCAACGAGGTAATGAACACGGATTTGCCCGACCGTGCCAAACCGGTCACGCCCAGCCGGATCACAGGTTCAAACAGCGCCTCAGAGACAGCGTCGGTGACGGACTCGACGCTGCGGGCAAGCGTATCGGCAACGGTTCCTATGACCACGTCAACGTCCTCTTGGGGTGCAGTGACTTCAACATAGGGATGCCCCGGGTTCGTGGCCAGAGGGGCGCGGAAGGGAATTTCCCATGCGCTACCGCATGGGATTGTGCGCATGTATGGAAACCGGTAAGCCGCCGCCATGCCTCGATATGCGCTGAAGATCGAATACAACGGACTCCCCTTTGCAGGCTGGCAGCGTCAGGCTGACCAGTCGACTGTGCAGGGCGCGATTGAACTGGCCCTGGCAAAGTTGGAACCGCGCGATCACACGATCGCGGCCGCAGGGCGCACCGATGCGGGTGTGCATGCGCGCGGTCAGGTTGCGCATTGCGACATGGTCAAAGACTGGGGTCCGTTTCGCCTGTCTGAAGCGCTGAACTATCACCTGAAGCCGGCGCCTGTAGCCATCGTGGCCGCAGCACGGGTTGACGATGGCTGGCACGCGCGCTTCAGCGCGGTTGAGCGGCAATATTTGTTTCGAGTGTTGTGCCGCCGCGCGCCCGCGACGATGGAAACAGGTCATGTGTGGCAGGTGTCCAATCAGCTTGATGTCGCTGCGATGCAAGACGCTGCAGAGGTTCTGATCGGGCGGCATGACTTCACGACGTTCCGGTCGGTCATGTGTCAGGCGAAAAGTCCTGTGAAAACACTTGATGACCTGCGCATCGAGGCGCAGAGTACCCCAGCCGGCCCCGAGGTTCACTTTCACCTGCGCGCCCGGTCCTTTCTGCACAACCAGGTCCGCAGCTTTGTCGGCACGCTTGAGCGCGTGGGGGCGGGGTCCTGGACGACAGAGGATGTGCGCGCCGCGCTTGAGGCTCGCAGCCGTGCCGCATGTGGGCCAGTCAGTCCGCCCCAAGGTCTTTACCTGATGCGCGTTGGGTATCACGACGATCCGTTTGCATGACGCTCTGTTCCCGCACCCAGCCCCATTTGCACAGGCAGGTCCGGGCAACCTAGCTGAGCCCGCTTGCTGAGCCGTTCGAAAACCTAGAAAATCCGAAAAACCGTTGCAAGACCGGGTCGAGTGTGGCACCAGCAGCGCATGACCACGACACGCGATATCCGACGAGGCTTTTGATCTCTTTCGCACCGCTGCCTCACTTTGGCAGCGTTTCATGTGGTTTTACCCCTTCACACAACTTGACTTGCCCGCGTGCCCTTGGCACCCATTGGGCTTCTGATCCAGAGGACGTTTTGATGATCCCCTCCGTTTTGCCGACCTACAACCGTGCGCCCTTGACATTTGTCAAAGGCGAAGGCGCCTGGCTGATCGAGGAAAGCGGCCGACGTTATCTTGACCTGGGTGCTGGTATTGCGGTGAACGCGTTGGGACATGCGCATCCGGCGCTGGTGTCGGCCCTGACCGATCAGGCCAACGCGGTTTGGCATCTGTCAAACCTGTATCACATCCCACAGCAGCAGGCCTTGGCGGACAAATTGGTCGAGGCGACCTCGGCCGATACGGTGTTTTTCACCAACTCAGGCACGGAAAGCTGTGAACTGGCCGTCAAGATGGCGCGCAAGTTCTGGTATGAGGCCGGATTTCCGGAGCGGGTTGAAATCATTGGCTTCGAAGGAGCGTTTCACGGGCGCTCCACCGCGGCCATCGCCGCCGCAGGATCCGAGAAGATGACAAAAGGCTTTGGTCCGCTGTTGCCTGGCTTTGTTCAGGTTCCTTGGGCCGATCTTGAGTCCGTCAAGGCCGCGATCAATGACAAGACCGCTGCGGTGATCGTTGAACCTTTGCAAGGCGAAGGCGGTATCCGCCCGCTGCCAGCCGGCGTGTTGAGAGAGCTGCGTGCGCTCTGTGACCAAACGGGAACCTTGCTTATTGCCGACGAAGTTCAGTCCGGAATCGGACGCACCGGACGGCTCTTTGCCTATGAATGGGAAGGTGTGACACCCGATATCATCATGGTTGCCAAGGGCATTGGCGGTGGGTTTCCCCTGGGTGCTGTTCTGGCAACCGAAAGGGCGGCAAGCGGTATGACGGCAGGGACCCATGGGTCGACCTATGGCGGCAACCCGTTGGCCTGTGCCGTAGGATGCGCTGTGATCGATCACGTGTCAGAACCGACCTTCCTGGACGAGGTCAACCGAAAGGCCGGCCTCTTGCGGCAAAAGCTGGAGGGGCTTGTGGCCGAGACCCCCGATGTCTTTGAAGAGGTGCGTGGCGTCGGACTGATGGTCGGCCTGAAGTGCAAGGTGCCGAACATGCAAGTTGTTTCAGCGGGATATGATGCGGGCGTGATCATCGTGCCTGCCGCTGACAATGTCGTGCGATTGCTGCCACCGCTTACCATCTCTGACAGCGAAATCTCTGAGGCGATGACACGTCTTGAAACGGCCGCAGCCAGTTTGACCCAGACCGCGCTGGTCTGAGATTTCCCCAAAATCACGCTCTGATACAGTCAGTATCAGGACCGTTATGAAGTGATCCAAATGAACCATTTCCTTGACATTCACACCACAGACAAGACCCAACTGCGGGGCATCATCGATCAGGCGGGCGCAATGAAGTCCGCGCGCCAGGGGCGTCCGAAAGGGGCTGCTGATGATGAAACACCTTTGGCGGGTCGGATGGTGGCCTTGATTTTCGAAAAGCCCTCGACCCGGACGCGGGTGTCATTTGATGTGGGGGTGCGTCAGATGGGCGGCCAGACCATGGTGCTGTCAGGCAATGACATGCAACTGGGCCACGGTGAAACCATCGCCGATACTGCACGCGTGCTCAGTCGCTATGTCGACATGATCATGATACGGACCTTTGATGAGGCCGTACTGCAGGAAATGGCCGAATTCGCCGATGTCCCGGTGATCAATGGTTTGACTGATCGGACCCATCCCTGTCAGATCATGGCTGACGTGCTGACGTATGAAGAGCACCGCGGACCGATTGCCGGAAAAAAGGTGGTCTGGTGCGGTGATGGCAACAACGTCTGTGCCTCATTTCTGCATGCCGCGGCACAGTTCGATTTTGACCTGACATTTACTGGGCCCATGCAACTTGACCCCGAGATGGAATTCGTGGGCCTCGCCCGTGGCGCCGGTCGCTCGGTGGTGATCGAGCGGGATCCGGTCAAGGCGGTTGAGGGCGCAGACCTCGTGGTTGCGGACACCTGGGTCAGCATGCATGACGCCCAATCGGCACGTGAGCGTAGGCACAACATGTTGCGGCCCTATCAGGTCGACACGGCTCTGATGAGCCATGCCAAGACGGATGCCTTGTTCATGCACTGCCTTCCAGCCCACCGCGGCGAAGAGGTGACCTCTGAGGTTATGGATGGTCCGCAGTCAGTGATCTTTGACGAGGCCGAAAATCGCCTTCATGCGCAAAAGGCGATCATGCGTTGGTGTTTGGAGGTGTGACCGACGCTGGGGATCACGTTCCACGTCGTTTGGCCTTGAGCGTTGGATCAGCTTGTGTCGGGTCTTCGGGCCAGGGGTGCTTTGGATATCGTGCGCGCATGTCCTTACGGACGTCGGCGTAGGATCCGGACCAGAACCCGGGCAGATCCATGGTGGTCTGGACTGGGCGATTTGCCGGTGACAGAAGCGTGATCCGCAGTGGGCGCTTGCCCACAGTCGGGTGTTTTGTCTGGCCAAAAAGCTCCTGCAGGCGCAAGGAAATGGAGGGATGGTCCCCGTCGTAATCAATGGGTGCCTTGCGACCGAGTGGCGTCACAAAGTTGGCTGGAACGAGTCGGTCAACGGTTTGTGTTTGCGTCCAAGACAACATGGCCTGAAGGGCGGGCAGAAGGTCAAAGGCCCTCCAGTCAGCGGCGCTCTTGACGCCGTTGATATGTGGCAACAGCCAGTTTGACAGAGTGTCCATCAGGACCTCTGAGGACACATCCGGCAGGCTGTTGTCACTTTCCCGGGCCAGCTTGACCCGCGCCACAAAGCGCGCGGCGTCGGCGCGCAGGACGGGGGCGAGGCCAAGCTCTCGGATTCCTGCGAGCATCGCCTGTGCAATGGCCTCTGGCGGCACATTTTTCCAGATGCGGTCCGCGAGCGCTATGGCGCCCAGCTTTTCCTGTGTGCGGGCAATGACGCGTCCTTCGCGGCGGGACCATGTGCAGGTATCGGTCCAAACAATCTGGTCGGCGAACAGTGTGCGAACCTCGCTTTCCGCAATGACAATGGCCTGACGAATGCGCGCTTCGCGTGGATTGCCGTCAAGATCGGTGGCAACGATGAGACGCGCCCCCCCCAGCGGGTCGGCGGGGTCGAAAAAGGCCCCTTTGCCGCCGGAAAGCTGAAATCTGGGGGCCTCTCCCTTGCGGCGCAGCCCGATCCGGTCGGGGTAGGCCAGTGCCGCCTGCTCTGCGGGACCCAGGCCGTTACCTGGTCGGTTGGGCACCGCTTGGCGCAGACGCTTGGCTTCTGTCTTGATGCGGGACAGGGCGCCGCGCTTTGACTGAATTCCGCGGTCGTGCCCTTTCAGCGCATCAAGGCGCAACATCAAATCCGAAGACGCGCCAAGTAGGGGATCACGATCGGCCAACAGCGCAGCAAGGGGGGCTGCCTCTGGACCGACGGTTGTCAGCATATGGCCGAGGCGAGGATGCAGGGGCAATGTCGCAAGGGCGCTGCCATGCGGTGTGATCCGTCCGTTTTCGTCCAGTGCGCCCAGTAACCTGAGCAACGCGCGCGCTTCTGAAAGACTGCCGGGATTGGGTTGTGTCAACAATGGCAAATCGGCGGCTTCGGCCCCCCAGAGCGCCATTTCAGTCGCCAAACCGGTGAGATCGGCCATCTCTATTTCTGCTGGTGGAAAAGCCTGCAGGGCGCCTTCTTCGCCTTTGGTCCAAAGCCGATAGGCCTGGCCGGGTGCAACGCGTCCTGCACGTCCTGCGCGTTGGGTTGCCTCGGCGCGGGTGACCTTTTCAGTCACCAGGCGCGCCATGCCGGAACCGGGGTCGAAGCGCGCGCGCCGTGCAAGGCCGCCATCGATGACCACGCGGATGTCCTCGATTGTCAATGAGGTTTCAGCGATTGAGGTCGAAAGGACAATTTTCCGGCCGCTGTCTGCGGGGCGGATGGCGGCGCGTTGAGCTGCGAACTCCATGGCTCCGAACAGGGGGTGAATGTGGATGTCGGGAGGCAGGTTCGAAGCCAAAAGCGTATGAACGCGACGGATCTCACCCTCGCCGGGCAGGAAGACCAGCACCCCGCCGGTTGTTTCGGTCAGCGCCCTGCGAACGAGGTCGGTGACGCCATGTTCATAGCGGGTCGATTTGGGTTTGGGGCTGTCCAGCCATCGGATTTTCACTGGAAAGCTGCGGCCTTCGGAGGTGACGATTGGGGCCTGCATAAGCTTTGCCACAGGGGCGGCGTCCAATGTGGCGGACATGGCAAGCAAAACAAGGTCATCGCGCAGGGCGCCGGCGATCTCGAGGCAGAACGCCAGACCGAGATCGGCATTGAGTGAGCGCTCGTGGAATTCGTCGAAGATAACGGCGCCGATTCCTGTCAATTCCGGGTCGGCTTGGATCATCCGGGTGAGGATGCCCTCGGTGACCACTTCGATACGGGTTCGGCGCGATGTTCTGCTGTCGCCCCGGACGCGGTAGCCGACGGTTTCTCCAGTGCCTTCGCCGAGCGTTTGCGCCATGCGCTCGGCTGCGGCGCGGGCGGCAAGACGGCGCGGTTCGAGCATGACGATCCTGCCAGAGGTAATCGACGCATCGAGCAGTGCAAGCGGCACACGGGTGGTCTTGCCGGCCCCCGGAGGTGCTTGCAATACAGCCCGACCCCGGGTTTTCAGGGCCCCCAGCAAACTGGGCAGGACGTCATCTATGGGCAGTCTGGTCATGACTGGTGTTATGCGGCAAGCGGATGCGAGGGGCCAGCCCCTCGCGCTCCCTGGAGTATTTGGAGAAAGATGAAGGGCGGCACGCAGAAGTCGGTTGCGTTGCGCGGGGATTTGCGGATTGTGCAAGATCTGTGATCGGAGGAGGTACTGCCATGGCGGTGGCGGAGTTGGCTGAGCGGGTTTTGCGGGGTGAACGGCGCGCGCTTGCGCGGGCGATCACACTGGTTGAAAGCAGGCGCGCTGATCACAGGGAAGATGCGTTGGCGTTGCTGCAAATCTTGCGTCGGTCTGGGCGTGAAGCTTTGCGGGTCGGATTGTCTGGCACGCCGGGGGTAGGCAAGTCGACGTTCATAGAAACCTTTGGCTGCGGGTTGACGGGCCTTGGATTGAAGGTGGCCGTTTTGGCTGTTGATCCGAGTTCGGCCCGATCCGGAGGTTCCATTCTTGGCGATAAGACGCGGATGGAGCGGCTGAGCAGGGATCCAAATGCGTTTATTCGTCCGTCGCCAAGTCAGTCGCACTTGGGGGGTGTTGCGCGCCGGACGCGGGAGGCGATTGATCTGTGCGAGGCTGCTGGATTTGATGTGATTTTGATCGAGACCGTCGGGGTTGGACAGTCGGAAACCGTTGTTGCGGAAATGTCGGATCTGTTTCTGTTGCTGCTGGCACCTGCAGGTGGTGATGAACTGCAGGGGGTCAAGCGAGGAATCATGGAGATGGCGGATCTCATACTGGTGAACAAAGCTGATGGAGATCTGAGGTCTGCGGCCATTCGGACATGTGCTGATTACGCGGGTGCTTTGCGCCTGTTGCGCAAGCGGCCTCAGGATCCGGCGGGATTTCCCAAGGCGATGACGGTATCTGCTTTGGAGGAGACCGGGCTTGAGGCCGCGTGGGACGAAATGACGGCTTTGCAGGGCTGGCGGCGCCAAGAGGGGCATTGGGCACAGCGTCGCGCAGCACAGGCGCGGTATTGGTTCGAGGCAGAGGTGCGGCAAGCGTTGCTTGCGCGGCTTGATCGCGAACCGATAAAGGGGATCCTGCATGCTTTGGCCGCCGAGGTTGAGGCGGGGTCCCGGTCACCCAGTGAGGCCGCAAAAGCCGCCTTGGACTGGCTGGATGGCCGGGGGTGATTTCATATGACCATGACGCGTGACTGCATTTAGAATGTCGCACTTCACCTGGCTGTGGCGAAGCTGGCGCGCATCAAAAAATCGGCGCCACGTCCGAGGGTGTGTTAACAGATGGATAAAACCTCTCGCAGGTGTTGGAAACTTTTGGATGGGACCATGTTTGCCAGCGCATCAGGATATTTGCCTGACAGTTGCGAATGGTGCCGGGCGATCATGGCTTGCCGGAATTCATCAAAGTGATGTCGGCCGATGTTGTGGCGGCGCAGAAGGGCTTTAACCGATGGATCGCCCGGTGTGTGATCCTAAGGCGGTGTGTTTTGTTGCGTCCCGAATATTTTGCGGCAATTGGCTGATGGGACACTGATTGGGATCGCCAGAGTGGCAGATGATGATCGGTCTGAAATCTGTGTTGATGTGATGGTGGGAAAGATCTTCAAACCGGCCTTGACGGGCGGGCATTTGGGACGTATCCACACGCAACTGAGATTCCGGGCGTCGTAGGCGGCGCCCTTTGACATTGGCGAAGGGCTTGTCTTTCGCCACCAATGACGAGGATAGCCTGATGTCGCGTGTTTGCGAACTGACCGGAAAAGGCCCGATGACTGGCAATAATGTCAGCCACGCCAACAACAAGACCAAGCGTCGTTTCCTTCCCAACCTGAATGACGTGACCTTGCAGTCGGAAGCTTTGGGTCGTGGCGTTAAATTGCGTATTTCGGCAGCAGCCTTGCGCAGCGTCGACCATCGTGGTGGGTTGGACAAGTTCCTGGCAAAAGCCAAGGACGCAGAACTGTCGGCGACGGCTTTGAAGGTGAAGAAAGAAATCGCGAAAGCGCAAGCCGCTCAGGCCTGATCACTTGCGTTTCCCGTTGAGTATCGTGCCCCGCCCGGATCCGGACGGGGCCTTTTTCGTATATGGGACCCCAAGCGAATCGGCCAAAATGTCGCTTTGTGACCGGCGCGTGTTGCGCCTAACCTTGCCGGCATGACGTCGGCGCGGAAACCTTTGGTTGCCATTGGTCTTGTGCTGATGCTGGCTTT
>JAKVCP010000035.1 GCA_022448925.1 Paracoccaceae bacterium | reverse complement strand
ATCGATACCGTGATCCACACAGCGCCGATGTCGCGGCAAATGGGCCACGTATCGGAACCAACGCCGGCGCCCACGGTGGCGCCATGACCCCCGAACTCACCGCCCTCACCCTCGCCGCGCTGCTTCAGGTCGTCCAGTTCGCCCTGATGGCCATTCCGGCAAACCTGGAACTCGGCCCCGCCAAAACGCTTGCGCCGCGCGACGGCGCCCCGCTCGAGCCGCAGCTCTCCGAAAAAACCGCCCGCCTCCTGCGCGCGATGAACAACCACTTCGAAGGGCTGATCCTCTTTGCCATCGCCTGCCTCGTCATCACCTTTTCCGATCAGGGGAATGCCCTCACCGCCGCCTGCGCGGCGCTCTACCTGATTGCCCGCGTCCTCTACATCCCCGCCTACTATTGGGGCCTCACCCCCTGGCGCAGCCTCATCTGGTTCGCAGGCTTCGGTGCCACGACCCTCATGCTGCTCTCAGCTCTCGTATGACCTTCATCTTTCCCTAAATACTCCGGGGGGTCAGGGGGCAGCGCCCCCAATGCCCAACCAACAACAAAGGACCACATCTCATGGCAAACTACGACGTCATCGTCATCGGCTCCGGCCCCGGCGGCTATGTGGCCGCCATCCGCTGCGCCCAGCTTGGCTTGAAAACCGCCTGTGTGGAAGGGCGAGAGACGCTCGGCGGCACTTGCCTGAACGTCGGCTGCATTCCCTCAAAGGCGCTGCTGCACGCCAGCCACCAGTTGCACGAGGCCGAACACAACTTTGCCAAGATGGGACTCAAGGGCAAAAGTCCCACAGTCGACTGGCCGCAGATGCTGGCCTACAAGAACGACGTCATAAGCCAGAACACAAAAGGCATCGAGTTCCTGTTCAAAAAGAATAAGGTCGATTGGCTCAAGGGCTGGGGCACAATCCCCGCGGCTGGCAAGGTGCAGGTGGGCGAAGAGATCCACGAAACCAAGAACATCATCATCGCCTCGGGGTCGACGCCCGCTTCTGTTCCCGGCGCAGAGGTCACGATCGATGAGAAAATCGTCGTCACCTCGACTGGCGCGTTAGAGCTGGGAAAGATTCCCAAGAAGATGGTGGTGATCGGCGCCGGTGTCATTGGCCTTGAAATGGGTTCTGTCTATGCCCGCCTGGGCACCGAAGTGCATGTTGTGGAATTCCTTGACCACATCACCCCCGGTATGGATGGGGAGGTGCAGAAAACCTTTCTCAGGCTGCTCAAGCGCCAAGGTATGAACTTCACCCTTGGCGCGGCCGTACAAAAGGTTGAGACGTTAAAAACCAAGGCAAAAGTCACCTACAAGCTGCGCAAGAACGACGCCGAAGCAACCATGGACGCCGATGTCGTGCTGGTGGCGACCGGCCGCAAACCCTACACTGATGGCCTGGGCCTCCAGGCCCTTGGCGTCCAGATGTCGCCTCGCGGCCAGATCCAGACCGACGCACAGTGGCGCACCAATGTTCCCGGAATCTACGCCATCGGTGACTGCATCGACGGCCCAATGCTGGCGCACAAGGCCGAAGACGAAGGCATGGCAACCGCCGAAGTCATCGCCGGAAAACATGGGCATGTGAACTACAACGTCATTCCAGGCGTGATCTACACGCATCCGGAGGTCGCGAATGTCGGTGCAACCGAGGAACAGCTCAAGCAAGAAGGCCAGGCCTATAAGGTCGGCAAGTTTTCCTTCATGGGCAATGGACGCGCCAAAGCTGTCTTTGCCGGCGAAGGCTTCGTGAAAATCCTGGCCGACAAGACCACCGACCGGATTCTGGGAGCGCATATTATCGGTCCTGCGGCCGGGGACCTGATCCACGAAATCTGCGTTGCCATGGAATTTGGCGCCTCGGCTGAAGATCTGGCCCTGACATGCCATGCCCACCCCACGTATTCCGAAGCGGTGCGAGAGGCCGCACTCGCCTGTGGCGATGGGCCGATCCACATGTAAACAGGTTTTCAACAACAGTCCGTTTTGCCAATGCGATGCAACCGCGCCCCGTGCCGCGGTTGCACGCGGCGGGCCGGAACGTATGATGACCCTCACGTGTGGACCATATGACACGTGAAATGTGCCACGCTTGGTGTCAGACTTGCCGATGCAACCGTGAAACACTCCAAGCCCAATTCGCAAGCCTGAGATGATGACCCTTGGTGGGCTACGTTCGACACATCGGGCGCGCCAACAGCGCGCCTGTCAGTCAGGCCTTTGAAAAATGCGATCCAGGAGTGATAAAGTTCGCCTGCCCGCATGTAACATGAAGACAGACATAGGCCCCCATATCACAGCAGATCTGATCACATGGGGATCGCAACCTTGGATGCAAATGATGCGCTTCCACGCAGGTCCCACGCGTCACGCCGCAAGGCATGGACTGCGGCTCATCGTGCTTCCATGCCCCTTCAGATCAACCCGTCGCAACCCGGGTGCGATCCACTTCAGCCAGCATCTGACGCATCAAAATGCCTGACAGGTGTTGCAGATGGCCCAGTTTGCGCCGGGCTCTGCGCGTCAAGATCAATTGCCAGATGCACCGGCCTCCGAACTCATGTCGTCCAGCCATAAAAGGCCCTGATCAACCTGGACATCCAACCAGACCCGGCCTTTGTCAACATTGAGAACGTAGCGCTCTAGCAACTCTGCTGTTTCTGGAATGGCCCCGCCGATCTGCGGTGCAAAAAGGTAAAGAAGGACCGCCAGCACCGCAAGAGACACGACCCAGCGAAACCCACGGCCGAATGCACCCGAGCGAGGCGCAATCCTTGCCTCCCCATCGGGGGTCGAGACGCGGCGGGTTTCGGATCCGTTCCGCAAAGTGGAATTGATCTCTTCCACGTCCGGCAGATGCGTACCGCGCGCCGCCGGAGCAGCAGCCGCAGCCGCAGCGGCATTTGCTGCTGCGTCCACATGGTCTGCGGGCGGCGCATCGCGAAGATGCTGCCCCCGGCGCGGTCGAGAGGACCTGTCCGCCGGCTGACCGGCTTCTTCAAGGCCAAGATCAGGCTGACTTTCCAACGCATCGGCCATCCGCGCCTTTGCCTCGCGTGCAGCCTCTTGCCGCAGCACATCAGCAACCGCAGGATCCAAATCCCGGGCTCGGGGGCGCGGCGGCGCGGTGGGTTCAAGTCCGTCTTCGTCGTCCAGCCTGTCGATAGCATCCAGCGAGAGCAGCCCTTCCTGATCATCGGGGTGCTGCTGATACCAGGTATGTCCACAGTTCGAACACTGCACGTCGCGGCCTCCTTCCGGAATGACCTCGGTCGGCACTTCGTATTGCGCGTCACAGTTGGGGCAAATCAGCCGCATGGTGGCACTACTTCCCTTGCTACGCCCATCTTCGGGGCCTGCTTTACAGCATAAGGTGCCCGCAATTATGGGAAAAGTCCATTGTCACCGAGGCTCGCGCATTGAATCCCACGCGCGGCTGCGGCACAACAAACCGTGCAAACGGTGTGAAAGGCAGACAGACCGTGATCGAGCTTGAAAATGTGGCCTACAGCTATGGCGGTGGCGAACTGCTGTCGGACCTGTCCATCAAACTTGCGCCGGGGTCATTTCATTTTCTGACCGGGCCTTCGGGTGCGGGCAAATCGACCTTTTTGAAGCTCTGCTATGCTGCATTGTTGCCAACTGCGGGTCAGGTGCGCCTGTTTGGTGCTGATGCCCGTACCATGGATCGCACGGCGGTTGCGCTGCTCAGGCAAAGGGTTGGTGTCGTCCATCAGGATTGCCAGTTTCTTGATCATTTGCCGCTGATTGAAAACGTGGCTTTGCCTTTGACCGTCGCGGGCAGGAATGTTGCGCACGAAGAAGCCAACCTCAAAGACCTTTTGCAATGGGTGGGTCTGACCAACCGTGCATCAGCCCTGCCCCCTGAACTGTCGGGCGGCGAACGACAGCGTGCCGCGCTTGCACGCGCCGTGATAATGGCACCCGATGTTGTGCTGGCTGATGAACCAACCGGCAATATCGACTGGGAGATGTCGCAGCGCTTGCTTCAGCTTCTGATCGAGTTGAACCGCATGGGCAAAACGATCATGGTGGCGACCCACGACTTATCTTTGATCCGCGCCGCCAAGACACAAGTTCAGGCTCGGGTGCTGCGGATCAAGAATCGCAGGCTGCAACTGGCGGGGGCAGATCTTTGACCGATCTCAGCGGTTTGATCCAATCTGACGCCGCAGCCGATCGGGTTGTGCCACCGGCAGGCTTTACCGTTCAGCTGACCCTCTTCAGCGCCGGGGCGATGGCATTCCTGGCAGTGTTTGCGCTGGCCCTCTCTCTCGCAGCAGGCCGACTGGCCGTCCATTGGGGGACCGAACTTGCACGCAGCAGCACTCTGCGTATTTCGGCACACGCGGAACAGATGGACACTCAGGTCGCCGCGGCCCTGCGGGTTCTCGAAACCACACCCGGCGTCGAAAGCGCCCGCGCGCTCGACACGACGGAACAGCAAGCCCTGCTTGAGCCGTGGTTCGGCCCGGGTCTGCCAATCGATATGCTGCCCGTGCCGCGCCTGATAGAGATCCTCGAAACCGGGGCAGGGTATGATGCACCGGGACTGCGACTAAGACTTCAGGGCGAAGTTCCGGGCGCTGTTCTGGACGATCACACCCGTTACAGACGCCCCCTTGTCAGTGCCGCTGCGCATCTGCGGGTGCTGGGCTGGCTTTCAATACTGCTGATCAGTGGCACGCTCGCTGCCATGGTGACACTGGCGGCAAATGCAGCCCTCGCAGCAAATTCCCAGGTGATCGGCGTCTTGCGCCTTGTCGGTGCCACAGATGCCTACATCGCCCGTGCCTTTGTGCGCCGCTTTACGCTCCGTGCGATCACGGGGGCTGCCGTTGGCATGATGCTTGGTCTCGCGGGAATTTGGCTTTTGCCCGAAGGCGACACCGCGAATGACCTTCTGACCGGCTTTGCATTGACCGGGTGGCACTGGGGACTGCCGGTGCTTATTCCACCCTTGGCGGGTGCCACCGCCTTTCTGGCCACCCGCGCTGCCGCAGCGCGCGTTCTGCGAGGACTAGCATGATACAGTGGACACGCTCATTAATCTTCGTCGGGCAAATGTACGCGATGATGGCCATCATGGGCATCCTGTTTTTGCCGCTGGCCATATCCGGCCGCAAAGGCGCCTTATGGTCGTGCAGGACGTACTGTCGTTGGGTGCGCTGGACCGCCCGATGGATGGTCGGACTTCAAACCGAAGTACGTGGTCCCGTCCCCACCGGAGAGGTCATGATTGCCGCCAAGCATCAATCCTTTCTCGACATCATCTTGATCTTCGGCGCCGTGCCTGCGGGCAAGTTCATCATGAAACGCGAACTCATGTGGACGCCCGTAATCGGACAGTATGGTCTGCGAATTGGCTGCGTCCCGGTCGAGCGCGGCAAGCGCGGACAAGCGATCGCCAAAATGGTCGATGACGTCGCAAAAGGCCGCCAACACCCGGGGCAGCTGATCATCTACCCCCAGGGCACACGGGTGGCGCCGGGCGTCAAGGCGCCCTACAAGGTCGGGACAAGCATCCTGTACAAAGAGCTGGATCAAGACTGCGTCCCTGTTGCAACCAATGTCGGCGTCTTCTGGCCCCGCACCGGCATCTATCGCAAACCTGGAACTGCAGTTGTCGAATTCCTGCCCGTAATCAAGGCAGGCCTGCCGCGCGAAACGTTTCTCGAGCAACTTGAAATGACAATCGAAACCTCGTCCAACACATTGATGCAAGAGGCCGGTTTCGACATCGAGGATTGATCGCCCCCACAGAACAATCTGTCTCGGTCTCGCGGTTCCGACCGCACAACATGTCGTCTTGGCGCACAGCCGTTAACCGAAAACCCGACTGACAAAGCGATCGTACTGCAGGATCAAACAATAGCCACACCTCTGGACGGACCAACCCCCGTCAAGTGCGCCGACAGCACCGCCATTCTGTGCGCAACACCAAAGACTGCAATCTCCGCCAACGCGACCCGATAAAGAACATCAATCGCAGCTGTCACCAAATGTTGCAGTGTAAATGCGCTGTCAGCCACAGGCAAACTTCAGATAAACAGCGGCGCCACCGCCCCCATTCATCTTTCCCAAAATACTCAAAAAAGACCGCCCCAAACCGGGACGGCCCAATGGTTCGTCGACGCGCGATCCGCTTAGCTGCGCCCCTTCCAAGGCACCAAGCGTTTTTCGGCTATCCGCATCAGGATATCGATCCCAAATCCAATAATTCCGATGAGGATAATCCCCATGATCACGATGTCCGTCAGCTGAAATTTCGAAGCGACCATGATCATCATGCCGGCGCCTTTCTCCGCGGCGACAAGCTCCGCGGCAACAACCGTCCCCCAACACACACCCATCGCAACGCGTGCCCCGGTAAAGATTTCAGGCAATGAGTTCGGAACAATCACATGCCGCATGATCTGAAACTTGCTGGCGCCAAGCGAATAGGCCGCATGAACCTTGGTGATGTTCACACCCGAAACACCAGCCCGCGCCGCGATAGCCATGATCCAAAGCGCCGCCAGGAACAGCAGGATGATCTTGCCCGTCTCGCCGATCCCGGCCCAGATGATCACCAGCGGGATCAACGCCAACGGAGGAACCGGTCGCATGAATTCGACAATCGGATCAAACCAACCACGGAACCAGTTGCTTAGGCCCATGGCATAGCCCAACGGAATACCGACAAGCGCCCCAAAGAAGAACCCGACAATCACCCGAAACAGCGAATATCCCAAATGTTCCCAAAGCGTGCTGTCGCGGTATCCATCACTTGCGATTTCTCCCAATCGGCTGATGACTGCTTCGGGCGGAGGCAACCAGATCGGCTCCATTTGCCAGCCCTTCGCGGGTTCAAAGTTCAGCGTGCCCTTGGGGCTCATACCGATTCGGCCAAATTCGGTTTGCACAGACTGCCCCGGCGCGATTGGCTGACCGTTCACCGCAACAATCTTGTGCCCTTCCGACCGGCCAAACGCATCGTTCTTGTCGACACGAATAAGACCCGAGCGCCAGGCACCCACGGTATCTGCATCGTTCAAGGCCCAACCATCCCCGGGTTCAACCACGGGAACGTCGACCTCTGTTCCGACCTCAAAGACACGGACAGTGACTGTTGCGTCATCGGGATCGACGCCCTCGGCTTCGGCGGTGTAGGTAAAGGTCGCGTCGCCCTTGAATGGCCCGGGTGCATGCAGAAACCCAGGAACCATGCTGGACCCGGTGAACGCTCCCCAGAGCAGAAAGATCGTCAAGACCGAAATGACCGAGGCAATCCGGTTCGGTGTTACAGCACTTTCATCACCGAACGTCACAGTTTTCAGTGAGGTGTAATCGGTCGAAGCGGTCTGAACGACAAACTTCACGATAAAGAACGAAGCGACAAAGATCGCGGCATACAGCACAAATACAATCATGACGTTGCCTCCGCCCGTCCCATAATCTCTTCTTCCATGTCCCAGATCATTCCAAGGATCTCTTCGCGCCGTTCCGCGAACTCAGGATGCTTTTTAACCTCGCGGAGATCTGCATTCACACCCAGATCTGCAAACGGCAAATGATATTCCTTGTGGATCCGGCCCGGGCGCGGTGCCATGACCAGCAGGCGTTCACCCAACAAAAGAGCCTCTTCGACCGAATGCGTGATCAAGATGATCGTTTTGCCGGTTTCCTTCCATAGCTTCAGAACCAGGCTTTGCATTTTTTCCCGTGTCAGGGCATCCAGCGCGCCCAGAGGTTCATCCATCAAGATCACGTCGGGTTCATTGGCAAGACACCGCGCGAGAGCCACGCGCTGTTGCATTCCTCCGGACAGTTCAAAGACCGCCTTCTCTTTGAAGTCTCTGAGGCCAACCACATCAAGCAGGTGGTCAACATTCTGTCCCCACTGCGCTTCGCTTTTGCCCGCCATACGAGGCCCGAAACTGACGTTCGAGCGTACGTCCATCCATTCGAACAGAGCCCCCTGCTGAAACACCATGCCGCGTTCTGCGTCCGGGCCCGTCACACGGTGCCCATTCAGCACCACCTGCCCTTCGGTCGGGGCCAAGAAGCCCGCCACAATGTTCAACAATGTGGTCTTGCCGCACCCCGACGGGCCCAGCACGCTCATGATTTCACCTTCTGCAATATCCAGCGACACATCCTTCAGCGCTTGTACCGACGTGCCGTTTGGCAGGTCAAAGCGCATGGACAGGTTTTCAATTGATAATCCCGACACGCGAACTCCTTGGTTCAGTCTCTGGTCCCGCCAGAGCCTATTGCGTCTGCTTCAAGTTCCACACACCGTTTGAAGACGGCCATCCTGTCGACATTTGCACATCAGCCAATCGATCGAACAGACCCCACCGCATCGCCACAGATGTCGCCTGTCACCTGCGGCACCCCCAACCGGAGCGATTGCATTCCCCGCCTTGTCCGTGCAGCAAGCCCCTCAGTTCGACGCCAACTGCCACACTGCCCAAACATCCTGACAGGACGAAATCCAAGTCTGAGAGACATTGCCCCTGCGGTCTGACAGCGTCTCGCAGATTGGCCCGCGGCACGCTTTGCCCCCCTTTTGGTTAGGGCATAGTCAACTACAAAAGCATGATACTCAGAAGAGGGCCCGCAAGCGCCGTAAGATGCTCTGGCCAACAATAACGGTGTACCAGTGCCCCGCATCACGCGAGAGGCACTGGTCTTTCGCGTTTTACATGCCCGAAATCGATTCCAGCGGTCCGGTGTTCACGGCACCTGCATAGCTTCCAAGCGCACCGTCAATCGAGCCGGCCTCAACAAAGACGTCCGCAACGCCCTTCATGAAGGCCTGCGCGTTGCCGCCCAGCCAACCCTGCGCCAACTGTTCAGCCACAGTCGGGAACGTGAAAGTTGCCAGGTTGTCAGCTGTTGTCGCTTCGTCCATGCCGGCGTCTTTGGCGATCACCGGCAACATCTTGGCCTGATTCGCTTCGTCCGCCCACATGGCATTGGCATCCGCTGTCACCTTCAGGAACTTTGCAGCCATGTCCGAGTTTTCGGCGACCCATCCAGCCGGAGCCGAGGTCACGTCAAACACCAGAATGCCCAGTTCAGTCTTTTCGTCACCGGTCAGCAACACGTTGCCGTGCTCTTTGGCGCGTGCCAGCGACCCACCCCATCCGCAGAACATGTCGACAGCGCCCTGGCTGATCGCAGCCGCGCCATCTGGCGGATCCATATCGACCACTTCCATTGAAGCGACATCAACGCCGAAGTGGCTCATCTGCTTGAGGAACCCGTAATGAGCAGCGGTGCCCAGCGGCACGGCAACTTTCTTGCCAGCCAGTTCGCCCGCCGAGTCCTTGTCGATCTCAAGCGCCTCAGCAACCACGCAATTGTCGTTGTCCGCGTAGGATACCGCAACATCAAGGATCTGAAGGTCCTGACCTGCCGAGGTCGCGACAACAAATGGCGGCAAACCTTGGCTGACCGACAGTTGAACATCGCCCGAGGCCATCGCAGCCGACATCTTGACACCGGATTCAAAGCTGACCCAGTTGATGTCGACGCCCAGCGCCTCTTCGTACATTCCTGTTGCCTTGGCGTATTGGAACGGCATTGGCCACTCGAGGAAATAGGCAACGGTGAGTCCACCATGTCCGCCAGCCAAAGCCGCCTGCGCGCCGCTCAGGACAGCCAGAGCCGAAACGGCACCGGTGATAAGTGATTTGGTCTTCATTTGAATATCTCCCTTTGGGTATCGGCCTCGGGCTTTCTGGTCCTCGTGCCGCCGGGGTTGATCCCCGATCACAAACAAGTACGCAGTTTTGCTCTGCGCATGGGTCGGATCGTGTGCGCAAAGCATTGGCACGATCAATGTTTTTTCTGGCCCACCAACAGTATAGCCGACAGGAGCAAAACAATGCAAAGGCTTACAAATTTTCATATCTCACTAACATTAAACACTTTTTCGAAACCAACAGCAGCCGCCAAGAATTTCCCCCTTCAATCTGGACATATATTGACACAAATTCTGGCCCTATCGACCGCTTAATAATGAGGATGATGTAATTTGATCAAGTTACGCGACTGGCGTAATCTTATTTTAAAACCCCCGAGAGCATGAGGGCACTGTCATGGACGGCACGGCACACGAAAACGATCTCAGCCGCATTGTGGCGGCAGACAAAGCACATGTCTGGCATCACCTGATCCAGCACAAACCTTTTGAAACCAACGATCCCCGCATCATTGTCGAAGGCAAAGACATGCGGGTCTGGGACCAAAACGGCAAGGAGCACCTGGATGCGGTGTCTGGCGGGGTCTGGACAGTCAACGTGGGCTACGGCCGCGAATCAATCGCGCGGGCCGTTTATGACCAGCTATTGAAGCTGAACTACTTCGCGGGCTCTGCTGGCTCGATCCCGGGTGCCGTCTTTGCCGAGAAACTGATCGACAAAATGCCCGGCCTCAGCCGCGTCTATTATATGAATTCAGGTTCCGAGGCGAATGAAAAGGCCTTCAAGATGGTCCGCCAGATCGCCCACAAGCGCTACGGCGGCAAGAAACACAAGATCCTGTATCGCGACCGCGACTACCATGGCACGACGATCAGTTGCCTCAGCGCCGGCGGACAAGAAGAGCGCAACGCCCAGTACGGCCCCTACACGCCGGGCTTTGTCAAAGTACCGCACTGCCTGGAATATCGTGCTGGCGATCAGGGCGCGCCGACCGAAAACTACGGGGAATGGGCTGCGGACCAGATCGAAGAGGTGATTCTGCGGGAAGGCCCAGACAGCATCGGAGCCCTGTGCCTTGAACCCGTGACTGCCGGCGGGGGTGTGATCGCTCCGCCGACCGGCTACTGGGAAAAAGTTCAAGACATCTGCAGACGACATGACATCCTTTTGCACATCGACGAAGTGGTCTGCGGTGTTGGTCGCACGGGAACCTGGTTCGGTTATCAACAGTACGGCATTCAGCCTGACATGGTGACCATGGCCAAAGGCGTTGCCTCTGGCTACGCGGCCATTGCCTGCCTCGCGACCACCGAACAGGTATTCGAGATGTTCAAGGATGACGCCAGCGATCCATTGAACTATTTCCGTGACATTTCAACGTTTGGCGGCTGCACTGCCGGTCCAGCAGCAGCCATCGAGAACATGCGCATCATCGAAGACGAAGATCTCTTGGCAAACACCACAGCCATGGGGGATCGGCTCCACAACAACCTGCTCGCCCTGATGGAAAAACATGCTGTCATCGGCGAAGTCAGAGGCAAAGGCCTCTTCATGGGCGCTGAACTTGTTGCGGACCGGCAAACCCGTGAACCCATGGACGAAAAGAAAGTTCAGGCCGTGGTTGGTGACTGTATGGCGCAAGGCGTTATCATCGGCGCAACAAATCGCTCGGTGCCGGGATACAATAACACCCTGTGTTTTTCGCCTGCACTGATTGCAAAGCCCGGCGATATCGACGCCATCACCGACGCCGTCGATGACGCTTTGAAACGGGTGTTCGGCTAATACGCCAACGGCCCCTTCATCTTTCCGAAAATACCTCTCGGGGGTGAATGGGCCACCGGCCCAGAGGGGGCAGACAGCCCCCTCATCGAGCCGCAGACCAAAGACCAGTATTCGTGTCACAGGGTTCGGTGCGCCTCATCCCCCGCCGCTCGGCGACCTCAACCACGCTCATTCTTTGGGGACCCCATCACCACATAAGACGTGATCGACGTCACCCCCGGAACGGTTCCAAGCACCTCGGTGTGGAAGGTCTTGTATGCAGCCAGCCCCGCACATTCGACACGCAGCAAATATTCGATGGTTCCCGTAATGTTGTGGCATTCGCGAACCTCATCCGCCCGCGCCATTGCCCGTTCAAATACAGCCTGGCTGTGTTTTGAATGATCGGACAAACCGACACCGACGTAAGCCGCGAACCCCGCCCCCAGCCGCGCCCGATCCGTCACAGCCCTATAGCCGGTGATCACGCCCGAGCGTTCCAACTCCTGCACCCGCCGCAAACAGGCAGAGGGTGACAACCCGACCCGCTCCGCGAGGTTGAGATTACTGATGCGCCCCTCATGCTGAAGAACGCGCAATATTTTGTCATCAATTGCGTCCATATTTGAACTATATTGTGAGATTTGGAAAATGTCACAAGACTTCACAACAAAATGCTCTCCAAGTCGTGAGAAATTGCGCACATGACATTACAACTCTTCTCCGCCCTCGTGCTCTTTGCTTTCGTGTCATCGATCACACCCGGACCCAACAACCTGATGTTGCTTGCCTCTGGCGCGAACTTCGGGTTTCGCCGCACGATTCCTCATATGTTAGGTATCAGTCTAGGCCATGCCGTCATGGTGAGTATTGTTGGAATCGGACTTGTCGAGATTTTTGACCGCGTTCCCCAGACCTACAGCATCCTCGCGATTGCCAGTGCGATCTACTTGCTCTGGCTTGCTTGGAAAATCGCGCATGCCGCAGAACCGGGCAAAGGCCGCGAAAGCGGTACACCAATGACGTTTTTGCAAGCTGCGCTGTTTCAATGGGTCAACCCCAAAGCATGGTACATGGCGCTGACGGCGATCACCCTTTACGCAGCTGACCGAACGTTGGCTGGCGTGATCACGGTGGCGTTGGTCTTTGCATGTGTGAACCTGCCGTCTGTCAGCACCTGGGCACTGCTTGGACAGCAAATCAGACGCATCTTGACGAACCCCACCCGCCTGCGCGTCTTCAACTGGACGATGGCCTTGCTTTTGATCGCATCGCTGGTCCCGGTGCTGTTGCCCTGACGATCTGACCCCTCACGCAGGTGGGGGCCACCGACTCCGGTGGCCTAACATCTTTTCGCACCCCGCACACCGATCATGCCCACCAGGAGACAAGAGTGCGCAACGGCAGCACAGCCACTCTGGCGGACGGGAAATGCAAAGGTCTGCGCTTGGCAGCCAAGTTCCCATGCACCAAGAGGCCTTGCGCAGATCAAAGCTTCGGACACGGGCAAGGGCTCGGATCCTGAACCATAATATGCAGCAACAAACCTTGCTTTGTTGCATCTGGGGACATCGCGCGTCATATACACCGCAAGACAACGCACGGGATGGGCATGGCACACTACCTCGACTTTGAAAAACCGCTGGCCGAGATCGAAGGCAAGGCAGAAGAGCTACGCGCGATGGCGCGGGCCAGCGAAGAAATGGATATCGAGGATGAAGCCATCGCGCTCGACCGCAAGGCCGACGACATGCTGGTCGAGCTTTACAAGAACCTGACACCCTGGCGCAAATGTCAGGTCGCACGTCATCCTTTGCGCCCGCATTGCAAAGACTATATCGACAAACTGTTCACCGAATTCACCCCTTTGTCCGGTGACCGGAATTTCGCCGAGGACGAGGCGGTGATCGGTGGCCTGGCCCGCTTGGGTGGCGAAGCTCTGGTTGTGATCGGTCATGAAAAAGGCCATGACACCCAAAGCCGTCTGAAGCGCAACTTTGGCATGGCGCGTCCCGAGGGCTATCGCAAGGCGATCCGCTTGATGGACTTGGCACATCGTTTCAAGCTGCCCGTAATCACGCTGGTTGACACCCCTGGTGCCTACCCCGGCAAAGGTGCCGAAGAGCGAGGCCAATCCGAAGCCATCGCGCGCTCAACTGAAAAATGCCTGCAGATCGGCGTCCCGCTTATCAATGTCATCATTGGCGAGGGCGGGTCAGGAGGGGCCGTGGCATTTGCCACAGCGAACCGCGTCGCCATGCTTGAACATTCTGTCTACTCGGTGATTTCCCCAGAGGGCTGCGCGTCAATCCTTTGGAAAGACGCAGAAAAGATGCGAGAGGCCGCCGAGGCACTGCGCCTGACGGCGCAAGATCTCAAGATGCTTGGCGTCGCGGATCGCATAATCCCCGAGCCGCTGGGCGGAGCACACCGCGATCGTGACACCGCCATTGCCTCTGTGGGCGCCGCTTTGTCGGCGATGCTTGGTGAATTGCAAAGCAAAAGCCCCGAAGAGTTGATCAAGGACCGGCGTCAGAAATATCTGGATGTGGGCTCCAAGGGGCTTGCCGCCTAACTCGCGAGCAGTCGCAACCCCTGCGTCACATCAGATCTGACAGCCAGGCGCAGTCCGGGTTCGTCTCCGGCTTTGAGCGCTGAAATGATCAGACGGTGGAAATGCGGCGGTTCTGTACGCCGCAATTTTCCGTAAAGCGCCCGCATTGTCGGCCCCAACTGCAGCCAGACGTTTTCCGCCGTAGCCAACATGGCCGGCGCCTGGGCGCGCAGATAAAGAGTGCGATGAAAGTCAAGATTTGCACGGATATATCCGGAGGCGTCCCGGTTATCTATCATTTCCGCGATCACGCCATTGATCGATTGCAGCCGTTCGATTAACGCCATGTGGGCGCGCGGCAAGGCGCGGCTTGCCAGCTCGACCTCGATCAAAGCCCTCAGCGCCGCCAGCTCCTCTATGCGCTCGTTGGACAGCTCTGGCGTGGCGACGCGGCCCGACGAGGACAACGAAAGCGCACCTTCGGCGACCAACCGCCGTACCGCCTCGCGCGCGGGTGTCATCGACACTCCGAACTCGCGTCCGACACCGCGCAGGGTCAGTGACTCGCCGGGCAAGATCTGACCCAACATGATTCGTGTTCGCAGGCCACGATAGACGCGGTCATGCGCCGAGGTGGCGGGATCGGACGGTCGGGTCTGTGTGCTCATAGTTCTTTTGTGATCACAAAATGGATACGGGTCAATCGCCGAATCGGTATCGATGCAAGCCCGCGCCATGGATTTTCAGCCAGTCCCGTTGCGCCTGCCAAGGGCCATACAGATCAGTCACAACCCGCCAGAATGCCGAGGAGTGATTCATTTCGACCAAATGTGCGACTTCGTGTGCGGCGACGTAAGTCAGAACCTCGGGTGGCGCCATGACCAGCCGCCAAGAATACATCAAGCCGCCATCACTGCTGCATGACCCCCATCGGGACCTCGTGTCGTGCAGTGTCAACTTGCTGTATCTGCGCCCCAGACAGTCTGCGTAGTGGTCCGACGCTGCGGCCAGACGATCACGGGCAAGTGATTTGATGTGGCCCGCAAGCCGCGCAGAAGCCTGTTCTGCGGGTCCCGGAACCAAAATGGCCCCCGCTTCGATGCGGACACGGCGTCCTGAACCAGCCCTCACCTGCATCATCACCCCTTCGATGGGCAGCCGGGCGCCAAGTCCGATCCGAACGGGTGGAGCATATCCTGCCAGATGGCCACGCAGCCAGGCCTCTTTGTCTGCGACAAACGCGCGTGCCTCGCGATCGGGTGTCTGCAACGGCAAGGTCAACGTGACCTTGCCGTCCAGTTGAGAAAGCCGCAGCGTCATGCGCCGCGCCCGAGAAGACCGGCGCAGATTCACCTCAATGGGTGGGTTGCCTGAAAGGGTAATTTGGCCCATTTGCCGCCTCTGACTGTTTGGCTGCGTCAAAGCCTTTGACACCGCGTGATCGTTATGGCAGTTGGCCCGGATCGTCGACAAGACCACTTGTATTGAAGGGGACCACCCATGCCCAAAGAAGAATGGGGCGTTAAGCGCGTTTGCCCAACCACCGGCAAGCGTTTCTATGACCTGAACCGCAACCCGATCGTCAGCCCCTATACCGGGGAAACCGTCGAAGTTGAAAGCGGCAAGACCAGAATGATCGCCGCAGACGCCGAGGATGCAGCAACTGCAAATGCCAAGGCCTCGAAGATGGAAGACGATGTCGTTCTCGATGACGAAGATGACGTCGATGTCGATCTGGGTGATGATGTGCTGGATGACGACGACGACGAGAACGTGTCGTTGGACGAAATCGCCGACGTCGCATCAGACGATGACGATTCGTAATTTTTAGTTTGGTGGTCGGCGGTTTTCGACTTGATCCCGCCGGTCGCTTTGCGTAACAGAACGCACGGCGGGTGAAACTGTCACTGGTTCGGGGCCTTAGCTCAGTTGGGAGAGCGCTTGCATGGCATGCAAGAGGTCAGGGGTTCGACTCCCCTAGGCTCCACCAAAATTTTTCGATAACCCATCAAACCGGTTCTTCATTCAATCGCTGTCGGGCAGCGTTGTGATGGAGAGTAAGTCGGTGGGTTCCAACATATTTTGGCATAAACTGCCCTGCGCGCTTCACCTTGGTTCAGCGCATCAAAGGTGTGTGACAATGCCGCGGCACTCCTGGGGCATGTGAACGCCGCCCGGCGTGTGAAATGCAGGCCAGCTATCTTTCCCTGTTGCATCCATCGCAGGCAGGGCATCGTGGCAGTGGCGCTCCGCAAAGCCCTGCCCCACGCCGTCAAGGGGGCCAAAAGCTGACCACCCGTGCGCGTTTGGGCACGCTCAAGCCGCGGGCGCATGTCTTGGCGCGCATGCCACCATGGAGATCAGGTTCGCTGTCTCAGGGCACGCAAATCGAGTGTTACCAAAAGCGTTGCGCCAATCACCAGAACTGATCCGCCCCAGAAACTGGGCAACGGCACCTCGTCAAAGACCAGATAGCCGACGCTGACCGAAAAAATCAGGCTCAGATAACTCACTACGGAAAGAAACCCTGCCTCTCCGTGATGATGAGCGCGCAGGAAACAGAGCTGCGCACATTGGGCAAGGGCACCGACCATCAGCAAGGGGATAAGATGGTTGGGTGCGATTGGCACCCAGCTCAGCGCCGCAAGGGGCGCCGTGCATATCATCAGGCCCGCAGTGTAGAATGTCATCATCACAGTTGTTGGCGCTGCCCGCAGTCGGCGCGTCACGATAACGGCCCCACAACCGGCAAACACCATGATCGGCAAGGCCACCAGGCCGCTGGTCAACGACACCTGTGACGGGTTCGCCGCAATGAACGCCCCAATCATCGCGAGTCCCGCCGCCATCCAGCGTCTGCGTCCAATGGTTTCGCGCAACAGCAAGGCTGCAAGCACCATGGTCACAACAGGACGTGTGAAACCAACCGCCGAAAATACAGCCAGGGGCACCCGGGCAATCGCGTAAAAACTGGCGCTCAGCGTAACAACAGACAATGCGACACGAAGCATGTGAAGCGACCTGTCCTGTATCGCGTGAAAGCTGGCGCGGCGCACCCAGATCAAAGGCAAGATCAGCACCAGACCAGCCAAGGCACGTAGAAACACGATCTGAACTGCAGGATAATCAGCCCCAAGCCATTTCACGATCGAAAGCGCTGTGATGTTCACCGACATGTCCGTCAACAGCCAGGCCCCGCCACGCAAATTGTCCCGGGGCGGCTGTGTCGTCATTGTCGTGGTGCGATCAGGTTGGCCATCAGCCGGAACGCGCCCGGCACAAGGTTGGCCATCTGGTGATGCAAGATCAGAGAGGTGTGCACGTGCCGCCCCTTGCCAATGTCGGCGACCAGCAAGGCCCCGGTCAAGGCCGCTTCACCCGGGTCGGCCATCGACAGCAGGGGGCTGTAGGCTGGATCCCAGCTTTTGGCGAAATAGAGCCCGCGCTCCTTGACCCAGCCTTGCCAGTCCTCTGGCATGATCACATTGGGGTATGACAGCAGCGCATGGTCTGACAAATGGGTGACGTGGGCGGCTTCGTTGGTGACGCGCCAGCGCAGCGAAGGTTGACCGATTTCAAGCCGTTTGGGTGGTGTACTGTCGGGATCCCAACTGTCCCAGGGGCGGTGGTACAAGGTGACAAGCGTGCCACCCGCTTCGACCCAGGCGTGCAAAGCGGGCAGGCTCTCGACCAGTCCGGGTCGGAAGCGCATGGCAAAGATACCAATGACGATGCTGTCAAAATCAGCGAACAGACCTGGCACCGTCAGATCAGCCTCTGACAGGTCGGTGACATCGACCCCAACAGCCTGTAACAACACCGCGACCCGATCATTGCCCGCACCAATATACCCGACGCGGGCCTTCGGCACGTTGACATCGACAACGCCAACCTGAACGCCAGCCCGCACGGAATGCGCCGTTGGGGCGACATGATCATGGGCTATGCGGCGCACCCGCGCAGCCCGTGCTGCACCCAGAGTGACGCCCACAGAATATGTGCCCAAGGCGGCGTCCGGGGGCAGGTTCAGATCAAAGCCTGTTTCTGAACGCTCGCAGCGCCAACCTTCGGGCAAGGTCAGGCCAGGCTTTGATGACGCGCAAGACATCTCGATCAACGTCAACGCAAGTGGCTTGGCGGCCTCTGCACGATTGACCACAATCGACTCCGGGGTGATGGAAACGCGCTCGGCCGGCACCACGACTGGCGGCACATCAAAAGGCACCGGCACCGAGATTTGGACGCCCTGTGCCGGGCTCGGCTCCGAAATCCGCAAAATCGCCTGCGGCAATGGTGGGACACGAGGATCATAGAATGGCCGATACGGATCCTCGGGCAAAGCATCCGCAGCAATGTTCAATGTGCCATCCGTGATGGTCCAACCTTCGGGCAGAGCAAAATCAATCGTCACGTTCTCTGCAGCGCCGGGATCGAGCTCTACCCGCAAGGCTGTGTCGCTGCCTGCCGGCAAAAACACCTGTTCTGTCGTGACGCGCGCTTCGATCCCAAGAGAAAGACGCAGGACCTGCCTAAGTTGGTCAATCTTTGCTGAAACCCGATGCATAATGTCGTTGCGCAGCGGCTCTGGACACGCTGTTTGGACCGTCGTCAGACAGGCCAAAGCCTCAACAGCATGGCGCGTCACTTCTGGAAAGGCGGGAAACGCCGCAATGGTGCGCTTCAGCGCAGCATCGGCGGCACGCAGGGCATCGGAAATCGGGCTCGCACCCTGCACCTCTGCGAGGTCCGCAACGCTGTAGGGCAGCCCAGACCACAAGGCGCTGTCCGGAGCGTCGCCATAGCTGGCCTTCAGATGTAATGGCCAATCGCGCCGCGCCCCGGCCCTGGCCCAGCGCCCCATGCCTTGCGTCCGGTGAAAAGCGCGTGACTGTTGGCCAATCCTGTCCCAGCTCCAACCGCTAAGCGGTTCACGGTCTTGGCCATGAATCACAAGGGTCGCTGGCGGCGGTGGTAAATCATCGTCATAGGCCTGCCCGGCCCCTGACCATGCCGGCAGATATAGCTTTTTGACCTGCCATGGCGGCAAATCCGATGGGAATTCGGGATCGGCAGCCGCTGTCATGACCTGCTCTGCGGCTTGGGTCATCGCCCTGTGATGCCCATGCTGACCCGGCACATCCAGAAACGTCGGACACAGAATGTCAGGCCGCTCGGACCGAATGATTTCGACAAAGCGGGCCATGGTTCTTTCGGCCCCCCATCGAGCAAGTGTCTCTTCTCCGCTCTTGGAGAATCCGAAATCGTTGAGGGTGTCCGAGGGATCTGTCGAGTGCCAGTACAGGCGCATCCCCAGCACATCAGAGGCGCGCTCCATTTCTCGGGTGCGCAGGGCCCCCAATTCCGCACCAGTTTCCGTTCCAATGTCGTTTTGCCCGCCTTCGCCGCGGGTTGAACATGCGTATGAGATATTCAGGCCGTCTCGAAAAGCCAGCGCCGCAAGCATGCCCGAGGTTTCATCGTCAGGATGTGCACCGGTTTGCATGAAGCGCGTGACAGATTTGAGCGACTGCAACACCCACCACAACTCCATGGCGCGTGGCTGCGCATGATCCTTCGAAATCCGCAGTTGGTCAAACGTCGGCACTGTGAACCTTTCTGTTGGGTCGGTCAGGCCGCGATCTGCGGCATAAAGGTCCGGTTGATGATCAGCGCTGCGCCACCCAGGGTGGCAGTCATGCGCCCCGATCCCCCGCGCATCAGGCGCGGGACTGCCCTGTCACTACGATATGAAACAGACCGATCTGGCAAAGTCACAGACGTCAGGAAATGATCAATGATGGCATCCGGCAAGGCCCCACCCAGGATCACCGTTTCCGGATCCAGCATGTTCTCGACAATGGCAATCGCTGTGGACAGCGGTCCAGAGGCCGCGGACAGCCAATCCATCAAGGCTGGCTGACCCGCCGAATAGGCCTGCGACAGGTAATTGCTGTTGCGAACTTCAATCCCCGCCGTAGCCAGGTAGTTCTGTACCGAAAGCCGACTGACCATACTTTCAAGCGGCGCAACACCGCTGGCCGAGGGCACCGGTATATGCCCAATCTCGCCAGCGTTGCCAAAAGCGCCTGTCACAAGGCGTCCATCCTGCACGATGCCAAGTCCTAGGCCGGTTCCAAAATATAGATAGGCATAGGTGCTCAACCCTTTCGCAGCGCCGCTTACCCGCTCTGAAACAGCAGCGGCGTTGGCGTCATTTGCGACAACGACAGGCCCCCCCAAAAGGTCTTCGAACCAGGCCTGGGGATCAACATCATGCCAGATCGGCAATTCCGAAGCACTGCCCCCAAGCCCCGTCGCCTCGAACGGCCCCGGCATGACAATCCCGGTGCCCAGAAGCTTGCTCGATGGCACGCCCACGTCGCGCTTCACTTCGTGGCTTAAGGCCAGAACCGTGTCAGATACAGCACGCAAATTTTTTGCGAAAAGTATCTGCCTGCGTGACAAGATAGGAGTTCCACAAAGGTCGATCGCCGCGGCAAAGACGGCATCAGGCCGAATCTCGACCCCAAGGGCAAATCCGCCCTTCGGGTTCAGACCGTATTGAACCGCCGGAAGCCCACGAACACCGCTGCGTCGCCCCAGTTCATTGATCAGGCCATCATCCAACAGATCTGCTATGATGTTGGAAACAGCCTGTGTGGACAGCCCCGACGTGCGGGCTATTTCGGCTCGCCCCACCTCGCCTGAGGCCCGTATCCTATCAAGTACCACTTTGCGATTGTGGCTGCGTGAACGCTCCGCATTAGCCCCAACAATCTTATCCGGAATAGTCATGAACTGTGATTAACTCAAGTAACTTGATAAATCAACACAGTTGAGTTAATGCAAGAAGATAACGCGGCATATGCCGTGCAATGACCGGTCGAAGATCGGCACATGTTCATCAGGGAGTCAGACATATGGAACTCACCAGACTAAAGGCATTTGCAACTGCGGCGGTGACCGGAACCTCGGCGCTGTTTGCATCCTCGGCCCAGGCGGTCGAAATCGAATACTGGCAGTACTTCTTTGACGCGCGTGTCACCGCGATGGAACAACTGATCGAAAACTTCGAGGCCGCAAACCCCGATATAACCGTCAAGATGACCCATTTCCCCTATGCCGATTACCGCACCAAGGTGGCCGCCGCGATCCCCGCAGGCGAAGGCCCCGACGTGGTGCAGCTGTTTTATGGCTGGCTCAATGACTACAAGGCCGCCGAGCTGATCCAGCCGCTGCCAACGGATGCCTTCCCGGCCGATCAGATTGATGCCGAGTTCTTCCCGATGGTCGCCGCCATGCGCGAAGGCGACGCCTATTGGGCGCTGCCCACGGCCGTCCGTTCACTGGCGCTGTTCTACAACGAACGCCTGTTTGATGCAGCCGGTATCGACGGCCCGCCCGACACGCTGGACGAGCTGGTTGAGCTGGGCAAGATGATGACCAAGCGCGATGGCGCGGGCAACCTGACCCAGGCCGGATTCACCATCGGCATGACCGCGCAAGATCACCACTGGTGGCGCGAAGGACTGGTTCGCCAGTTCGGCGGCGATCCCTATCTTGATGACTACAAGACCGTAAACTATAACAGCGAGGCCGGCGCCAAAGCCCTGGAGTTCTACGTGGGACTGGGCAATCCGGAAGACGGCATCGCGGGGTTCGGCTTCATGGATGAACCGCAGGCCGCCTTCAAGGCGGGTCGGGCTGCCATGCATATTGACGGATCGTTCCGCATCGGATCACTGAACAAGACACGCGGTCTGAAGTGGGGTGTAACCGAATTGCCGGCAACGGCGGACGGCTTGAAATCCAATTACTCAAGCTATTGGGTGAACGCGATCACCACCAAGGCCAAAGATGAGAAGTATGACGCGGCAGTGAAATTCATGCAGTACGTCACCTCTGACGAAGCCATGCAGATCTGGCTGGATGTGGTGGGAGAGCTGCCGGCAAAACCTTCGGTTGGTCTGACCGATGCAAACGCCTCGAACGAAGTGTTTGGACCGTTCATTCGCGGGCTTGAGAATGCCAATACCACCAAGTTTGTGAACGAAAGCGCCCAACGTCAGATTATGGTCGATATGGTGGCTCGCATCAACCTTGAGGGGGCCTCGGTCGCCGAGGCTTTGGCAGAGGCCGCAGCAGCCGAACAGAAGCTGCTGGATGACTTCTACGCCGCAAACTGATCTTGTTCTGACGGGCCGCCACCCTTGGCGGCCCCTCCCGTGTTTTCCAGGCGCCCATGTACCGTTCGCTTTCCATACGCCAGAAACAAATCGTCTGGGCCTGGGCGTTTCTCGCCCTTCCGGTCCTGTTTTATCTGGTGATCCGGTTTTACCCCACCGGCAATGCCATGGTGATTTCCTTTCAGAACTGGAACCTGCTTGGGGATCGCACCTGGGCTGGGTTGGAGAACTACCAAAAACTCTGGCACGACGCGGTCTTTTGGCAGGTGTTTCGCAATACCTTCGTCTATTTGATCCTCGGCACTCCGATCAGCCTCGTGTTGTCGTTCCTTCTGGCCTATCACCTTGACAAAACACGGTTCATGCACGGCTTTTTGCGGATGCTGTATTTTCTGCCCTTCATGACCAGCGCAGTCGCGATGGCCTGGGTCTGGAGGTGGTTTTATCAGCCTGTGCCAATTGGACTGTTCAACAATGCCCTGGCCGAGTTCGGGATCCCGCAAATCGCCTTTCTAAGGTCGACGACCAATGCGCTGCCTGCAATTCTGGCCCCGGCCATCTGGGCCGGCCTTGGTTTTCAGATCATCATCTTCATGGCTGGCCTGCGCGCCATCCCACAAAGCTATTATGAAGCGGCACGCATTGACGGGGTCTCGAACGTCACGCAGCTTTTCGAGATCACGATACCGCTTTTGAAACCAACGATTGTTTTCCTTGTGGTCTTTTCTTCCATCGGCTTCCTGAGGATTTTCGACCAGGTGTTCAACATGACCACCGGCGATCCCGGCGGACCGTTGAACACAACAAAACCCTTGGTTTTGATGATCTATCAGACTGCATTCACTGATTTTGACATGGGATATGCCGCGGCGCAGACGGTTGTGCTTTTCGTGATCTTGCTGCTTGTCTCGCTTTTGCAGCTGTACCTGCTGAGGGATCGGTGATGACAGCCAGCCATGACATTCGCGCCACGAGTTCGGGGCTGTTCGCCAACACGGCGGCACGGCGCAAGGCCAACATGGGACAATTCATCCGCTGGTTGGTCCTTATGGTGCTGGGCATCGCCATGGTGATGCCGATTGTCTACATGATATCCACCTCGCTGAAATGGCCACACGAGATTTATGATGTCTCTTTGATCCCCCAAGAGCCACATCTGGAGAATTACACCTACGTTCTGGAAGATGGGCGCTTTTACGGTTGGTTCCTGAATTCCTTGGTCATCGCAGTCATCACCACCGTGTCGAACGTGATTTTTGACAGCCTGGTGGGTTATACACTTTGCAAATTCCGGTTCCCGGGCCGCTACATCGTCTTTATCGCGATCCTGTCGACGCTTATGATTCCGACGGAAATGCTCGTCATTCCATGGTACTTGATGAGTCAATCCTTTGGCTGGCTCGACACGCATTGGGGCATCATGTTTCCAGGACTGATGACCGCGTTTGGCACCTTTCTGATGAAACAGTTTTTCGAAACCGTGCCAGATGACTTTATTGAGGCCGCCCGGATCGACGGTCTGAATGAGTTGCAGATCTGGTGGACAGTTGCCATGCCCCTTGTGCGTCCAGCTCTTGCAGCGCTGGCGATCTTTGTCTTTCTTGGCAACTGGACAGCGTTTATCTGGCCGCTCATCGTGACGAATTCGTGGGACATGTACACACTGCCGGTTGGGCTTTCGACCTTTGCAGATGAAGCTGATGTCGCTTGGGAACTGGTCATGACGGGGGCTGCGATATCGACCATTCCGACACTTGTCGTCTTCCTCATTTTTCAGCGATTCATCATTCGCGGTGTAGTCATGGCGGGATTGAAGGGATGAGACTTGATCACGTGCACCTCCAATGTCGAGATCGGGAAGCCATGGTTGCGTGGTGTCAGGCGGCTTTGGACCTGGTACCGGCCAGCCAGTATGCGATTTGGGACCAGGGCGGAGGGCCACGCTTTTTGCAAACCAAAACCGGCGAAAACGCGCTTGCCCTGTTTGCTGCCCCCCACACACAAAGCGATGGCGGCGACCACACTGTTGCCTTTGTCGTCGATGGGCCCAGTTTTCTGGAACTCTGGACCCGGGCAGAAAACCTGGGCTTGATGCACCCATCGGGCGTCTCTTTAAGCGCAATGGGACCAACCGACCATCACGGGTTGTCCTGGTCGATGTACTTTCTCAGCCCCGAAGCGCACCGCTTTGAAATCACCTGCTATGATATCGCTACCGTGCGGGATGGGCTGCAATGACCGACACCACCGTCTTTCCTGATCCGACCTATCGCGACACGGTGCTGGCCCCACTGTTTGACGGGGTCAAGGCCCACTACGCGGGCGGTATGGCTGCGATCAATCGCGCACATCTGGTGATGCTGGCCGAGACCGGCATCCTGACGCGCTGCGATGCCTCGCGGATCGCGGGGGCTCTTCGCGAGATTGACACCCAGATCGATGTCGACGCCTTGACCTACACCGGCGAACATGAGGACTATTTCTTCCTCGTCGAAAGCGAGTTGAAGAACCGTCTGGGCGATCTGGGTGGCGCGCTGCATACGGCGCGATCACGGAATGACATGGATCATACGCTGTTCAAACTGGCTTTGCGTGGGCGCACCGACAGCTTGATCGGTGACCTCCTCACCTTGGCTGAGGGGCTGCTGGCCAAGGCCCGCACCGAAGCCGACACCCTGATCGTCGCCTATACCCACGGCCAACCCGCACAACCAACAACATTCGGTCACTACCTGGCCGCGATCATAGAGGTCATCCTGCGCGACGCCCGTCGCCTGGATGCCGCCGCCAATGGGCTAGAGCATTGCCCGATGGGGGCCGCCGCAATCACCACATCTGGCTTTCCAATTGACCGCCACCGCGTGGCCGCGCTGCTGGGTTTTGAGGCCCCACTGTTGAACGCCTATGGCTGCATCGCGGCCGTTGACTACGTCACTGGATTGTATTCAGCGATGAAGCTGGTGTTTCTGCACCTTGGACGCCTGATCCAGGATCTGCAATTCTGGTCGGCCTTTGAGGTTGGACAGCTGCACGTGCCCAACAGCCTTGTTCAGATCAGCTCTATAATGCCACAAAAACGGAACCCGGTACCGATCGAGCACATGCGCCATCTCGCCAGCGCAACGGCACTGCGCTGCGATGTGGTTATCGGCACCATGCACAACACGCCATTCACAGATATGAATGACAGTGAAGGAGAAGTGCAGCAAGCAGGATATGCCGCGTTCGACAGCGGCAGTCGAATGCTGCGTATGCTGGCGGCATTTGTTCCAGCCTGTAAAATCAATGGACAGGCCGTTCAACGGATCACCGATGCGGCCTGCATCACCATTACCGAGCTGGCTGACACATTGGTGCGCGATGAGGGGCTCAGCTTTCGCCAGGCACATGATATTGCTGCGGCAACCGCCCGCGCCGTGATCGCCGACAACGCGGCATTGGCCCAGGGACATGACGCTTTTGTTCAAGCCTTTAAAAACGCTGCTGGCAGAACACCCTGTCTGGACGCCGAGGCCTTTGCTACCGCGGTCGCCCCCGAAACCTTCGTGGCTCGGCGCACCCGTCCCGGAGGTCCGGCGCCGCAGGCCCTCGCGCAGGCCTTTTCCACTTATGAGGCCAAGATCACTGACCTTCTAGCACGGCGCAAGACGCGTACGGACCGCCACTTGGCGGCTGACACCGCGCTAACTGCAGCCTTCACCCAACTTCTGGAGACCTGACAGCGTGTCCAATCTTATCATCCGCGATCTGGTCAAGGCCTATGGAAACACAGAGGTTCTGCACGCCATCAACCTAGAGGTAAAGGCAGGCGAATTCGTCGTCTTTGTGGGGCCGTCGGGCTGTGGGAAATCCACGACGCTGCGATTGGTCGCCGGCCTGGAAGAGGTCACAAGCGGCGAGATCGAAATCGCCGGCCGCGTTGTGAACAACCTTGAACCCAAAGACCGCAACATTGCCATGGTCTTTCAGAATTATGCGATTTATCCGCACATGACCGTGCGCAAGAACATCGGGTTCGGCCTGCGCGCCGCCAAGATGCCCCGAGCTGAAAAGGACAAGCGGATTGAGGACATCGCCGACATCCTCGGCATGTCAGACCTCTTGTCGCGAAAGCCAAGCCAACTGTCCGGCGGCCAGCGCCAGCGTGTCGCCATCGGACGGGCCATGGTGCGCGACCCTGCAGTCTTTTTGTTTGATGAACCGCTGTCGAACCTCGATGCGCAGCTGCGCACTCAGATGCGACTTGAAATCAAAAAGCTGCATCAACGTGTCGGTGCGACAATTGTGTTTGTCACCCATGACCAGGTTGAGGCAATGACCATGGCGGACCGCATCGTCATCATGAAAGACGGACACATTCAGCAGATCGGCACCCCCTCAGAGGTCTATCATACGCCGGCCAACGCCTTTGTCGCAGGGTTCATTGGATCACCCGCGATGAACATGCTTGCAGGTGAGGTGTCAAACGGACGGGTGACACTTGAGGGCGGAGGGACAATCGACATCCCCGACCTGCCCAACGGCCGTCATCCGATCCATCTTGGTGTTCGACCTGACGATCTGCATCCGGTTGAGGGGCCCGGGCTGATTGAGGGACCCGTGACATTGCAGGAACCGCTTGGGCATGAAACACTGATTTACGTTGGTGGAACGCAGGGCGAAATTATTGCCAAGGCAGATGGACGCCTGCCGCCGCCGGTGGGTACCCATGTCGCATTGGGGGCCACCGCAGAAAACGTGCATCTGTTCGATCCAGAAACCGGAGTAAGCCTCAGGTGACAAGTGCGCGTGTAAAACCCAACATTTTGTCAGTCGGTCGCCTGTACTGCGACCTCATTTTCACTGACCTGCCACGCATGCCGTCCCTTGGAACCGAAGTCTTTGCCGAAGGCTTCAGCGCCCATGCCGGAGGTGGGGCATTCATCACTGCAGCGCATCTGGCAGACCTTGAGTGCCGCTCGGCACTGGCAGCGATGCTGCCACCTGCGCCTTTCAAAGAATTGATGCGCCCAGAATTGGAGGGCGCCAGCGTTGACCTGTCACTGTGCAGATCCCTGCCACCAGAGGCAGGACCTCAAGTAACTGTCGCCATGGTGCATAGCGGTGATCGCGCCTTCCTGACGCGCCGCGCCGGCCCTGCTCTGCCCGAGATTTCGTCGGACATGCTTGTGGACACGGGCGTGCAACACCTGCATATCGGTGAGCTCGCAAGCCTGGTTGAACGGCCCGACCTATTGGAGGTGGCCCAAAAGGCACAGGTGACCGTTTCTCTCGACTGTTCGTGGGACGAAAGCCTGACAGCCGCGGATATTGCACCGTTCTTGGGGCGCATCGACGTTTTCCTGCCCAATGAAAGTGAACACAAGCGGCTTTCCCATCTTGGACTTTTGTCTCCGATGGCGCGTGTTACGGTGGTCAAGCGCGGCGCTCGGGGGGCAAGCGCACTGACGTCAGACGGCACGATCGACGCCCCGACCCTCCCGCTTGAGGCCGTTGACACGACCGGCGCAGGGGACGCCTTCAATGCAGGCTTTCTTAATGCCTGGCTGCGCATGCGGCCTTTGGCCGACTGCTTGGCCGCCGGGAACCTGCGTGGCGGATTGGCCGTGAACCAACGCGGCGGTTTTACTCATCCAACAGAGCCTTTGCCTGACAGAGGCCGAACACACGGTTAATCCCTGTCTTGTCTGGCTTGTCTTGCCGCTGCGAGACAATCACAAGCGCATCCCCGACCCGTCACATGTGCAAGCCAGGTGCATGTCAGCAGCGCTCCACAATGCAATCGGAACCAGGAACAACAGACCTTATGACCCGGGTTGCCGTCGTACACTCGGAGGATCTGAGCACAAAAAGAGCAGCGCATCTGTGCATGAGCAAGCCGCCACAAAACAGGTGCAACGGTGTTGGCGCTGGCGTCAGCACCCGATCATTCGGCCTGCCCGATCGGCATGCAACCACATCCGAGCCCGTTTCGTTCACAGCCTACCGCCTACTTGACCTGTCGTCACATTCCAAGATGATGACCCCAAGTTGACGTGGACGGCAGTATCGTGCCAACCGCCCGGCAGCTGGGAAAAACCGCCCGAAGGCATGGCAGCAGGCGACGCAAGGAGACAGGCGTGGGATACATCACACTTTTGGGGACAAAAGGCGGGCCGGCGATCCGGCAAGAAGGTGCTCTGCCAACGGCAAGCCTGATGCACTTTGCAGATCAGACCGTCCTGATCGACTGTGCGATTGGCGCCACTCGAAGTGTGGTTGACAGTGGAACCGGACTTTTGGACCTGGACGCGATCTACATCACACATCTGCATTCAGACCACGTGCTTGAGCTTGGGCCTCTGCTCTATACTGCCTGGACGACCGGTTTGGGTCGTCCGATCACAGTCTATGGGCCTGAAGGTATTGAGGAATACTGGCAGGGTTTTCTATCTGCCATGAGCTATGATTACGCCATCCGCCGCGCCGATGAGGGCCGCCCCTCGCTGAAGGATCTGGTCAGAGTCGTGACCTATGGCGCAGGGCCGCTTGAAGATTTGGGCCCCCTGCGCGTTTCGGCTTTGCGGGTCGAACACCCCCCGGTGACCGAATGTTATGCCTTGAAATTCGAAGCCCAGGATAAGCGTGTCGTCTTTTCGTCTGACACCTGCTATTTTCCACCACTCGCCGATTTTGCACACCAGGCTGATGTCTTGATACATGAGGCCATGCTGACCGCCGGCGTTGACAGGTTGATCGAGCGGACGCCGGGGGCAAAGCGCCTGCGTGAACATCTTATGGCCTCACACACGGCTGCAGATGAAGTCGGCCAGATCGCAGCAACCGCGAGGGTCAAGCATCTTGTCCTGAACCATCTCATTCCAGCAGATGACCCCGACTTTGGCGACGCCGATTGGCAACAAGAAGTGGCAAAAACATGGAATGGCCGCATGACTGTCGGTCACGACACGATGACCATCACCTTCTAAATCGGTTCGCGTGCCAGTTGGCGCAACGCGTCTTTCAAAGCAGCGGCCGCAGAAGGCTCCAGCCGAGCCATCACCTTGGCGTCATATGCCTGGGCAATGGCCGTCAGATCGGCATAGACCCGGCGTCCAGCAGGTGAAAGCTGCAGCGAAGCATAGCGCCGGTCGCGCTGCAGGGTTTCACGAACCACGAACCGCTTGTGTTCCAGCGCCGCAACCGCCCGGCTGACCTTGGTCTTGTGACTTTGTGCCGCCCGGACAATGTCGTGAGCCGTCATTGGGCCGAACTGACCCAGATGGCACAGCACACGCCATTCTGTGCGCAGCATCCCGTACCGATCCTTGTAGACCCTTTGAAAGGCCCTGCCACTGACTTCCGCCGCCTGGTTCAGCAGGTAGGGCAAGAATTCGTTCAGATCGAAGTCCTTGGGTTTCATGAGCAAGTCCTTGTTAGTTACATTTTCAACTAATACGCCAGATACATCGCGAACAGGAGCCCCGGAATGACAGCGCACACTCCCCACCCGATGACCCGACAGCTTGGCAACAACAGCACAACACCGGGGTACATGTCTGGGTTTGGAAATGATCATGAAACAGAGGCGCTTGCCGGGGCTCTTCCCCGTGGCATGAACAGCCCGCAAAAATGCCCTTATGGGCTTTATGCCGAACAACTTTCTGGCACAGCCTTCACCAAACACCCGCCAGAGCGCACGTGGTGCTACAGGATTCGCCCGTCGGTCAAGCACTCGACCCGATATACCCGGATCGATCTGCCCTATTGGAAAAGCGCCCCGAACATCATCACGGATGTCTCAAGCCTGGGCCAGTATCGCTGGAACCCCATCGAGGTCACGGATGAAAAGCTAACCTGGGTCACCGGGATGCGCACGATGACCACCGCCGGCGACGTGAACACACAGATCGGGATGGCATCTCATGTCTATCTTGTCACCGAATCGATGATCGACGATTACTTCTTTTCGGCCGACAGCGAAGTGCTGGTCGTGCCGCAACAGGGCCGCCTTAGGTTCTATACAGAGTTGGGCATCCTCGATGTGGAGCCCAAGGAAATCGCGATCCTTCCACGCGGGCTTGTGTACCGTGTCGAACTGATCGAAGGCCCCGCCCGCGGGTTCGTTTGCGAAAACTACGGGGAAAAGTTCGAACTGCCGGGCCGAGGCCCAATCGGCGCCAACTGCCTGGCCAACCCGCGTGACTTCAAGGCACCCGTGGCGGCCTTTGAGGACCGCGAGGTCGCCTCAACCATCACCGTCAAATGGTGCGGGCAGTTCCACACCACCGAAACCGGACAAAGCCCGCTTGATGTGGTGGCCTGGCACGGCAACTACGCGCCATGCAAATATGACCTGCGAACATACTGCCCGGTGGGGGCGGTCCTGTTCGACCACCCCGATCCCTCTATCTTTACCGTGCTGACGGCCCCATCGGGCACACCCGGCACAGCCAACATCGACTTTGTGCTGTTCAGGGAACGCTGGATGGTCGCCGAAAACACCTTTCGTCCCCCCTGGTATCACAAGAACATCATGTCCGAGCTGATGGGAAACATCTATGGCGTGTACGATGCCAAGCCCGAAGGTTTTGTTCCCGGTGGGATAAGCCTGCACAACATGATGCTGCCACATGGGCCTGACACCCAGGCTTTTGAGGGTGCCTCGAATGTGGAGCTCGCAGCCACAAAACTCGACAACACCATGTCATTCATGTTCGAAACACGGTTTCCACAACATCTGACCCGCTTTGCCGCAGATGAAGCGCCCCTGCAATCTGGCTATATCGACGTCTGGTCAGACATCAAAAAACACTTTGACGGCACGCCAGAGGGATCTTGGTGACACTCTTTGGCTATAGGCGCTGGACAACCTCTTATCGGGTAAAGAGTGCCCTGCACCTGAAAGGCCTGAAGTTTCAGACCATGACCGGTGACCTGTCGGCGGGCGAACAGCGAACAGTAGATTACCTGAACGTCACCCCAGCGGCAGGCGTTCCGGCATCAGAACTGCCAAGCGGGCAAATCCTGGCGCAGTCGATGGCCATTCCCGACCACCTAGAAGACAGGCCCAGCCTTGCTGATGTCTGCCTTGTGCGCAGGTGTAGAATGCTCATCGCCGGACCTGTGACCTCAGCGATTTTCCACGCCTGGCAGCGATCGAGAAACGCTGCCCGGCCCTGCCTGCCCTTGATGCTGTCCACCCCAAAAATCAACCCGATTCCGTCTGAGTGAGGATGAAATGACCGATTTGAAACGCTCTTGGATCACAAGCGCCAACACCGCCACGACAGACTTTCCGCTGAACAACCTGCCCTATGGTGTTTTCTCCGTAGACAGCGGCGCATTGCACTGCGGCGTCGCCATCGGGGATCGAGTCGTGGACGTTTCCGGTCTTGAGGCGATCGGGCTCTTGCGGGCAGACCGGGCGGCGGATGTTCTGGATGCGCCTTACTGGAATGACTTCATGGACCTGGGCCGCGCAGCCTGGGCCGAATACCGCGCCAAGCTGTCTGCCCTATTGGCCGAAGATGCAGACAGCGCAATCCGGGACGCTGTTGTCACCCACTCGGTTCCGCTGAGCAAGGCGACCCTGCATATGCCCTTTCGCATCAGCGAGTTCACGGATTTCTACGCCGGGCGTCATCATGCCGCCAACGTCGGCACAATGTTTCGAGGCGCAGCAAATGCCCTGCCACCAAACTGGCTGCACATGCCAATCGGCTACAACGGCCGCGCCTCATCCGTCGTTGTATCAGGGGCGGACATCATCCGCCCAAGCGGCCAAATCAAAGAACCGAACGACGCAGCGCCGCACTTTGGCCCCTCTGCCCGTTTTGACATGGAACTTGAGATTGGCGCCATCATCGGCACCGGCTCGGACGGGCCGCTGTCGGTCGCAGAAGCAGACGACGCCATCTTTGGCTATGTCCTGCTGAACGACTGGTCCGCGCGCGATATTCAAGCCTGGGAATATCAGCCGCTGGGGCCGTTTCAGGCCAAGGCGACAGCGACAACGATCAGCCCGTGGATCGTCACGGCCGCAGCTCTTGATCCTTTCCGCATCTCGACCCCAGAACGAGAACGGGATTTGTTGCCATATCTGCAAGAGCCGGGGC